>CAMLPA010000065.1 GCA_946481605.1 uncultured Flavihumibacter sp.
CAGGCGGAGATCGATCTGTATAAGAAACGTGCGATGAACTATAAGAACCTGTTCGATCCTGAATCCAAACTGATGCGCGGAAAGAACAAGGATGGGAAGTTCCAGTCGCCGTTCAACCCATTCAAATGGGGGGATGCGTTTACGGAAGGAAATTCCTGGCACTACAGTTGGTCCGTTTTCCAGGATATTGAAGGACTGAAGCAACTCATGGGCGGCGATAAATCTTTCATTGGTATGCTGGATTCGGTATTCAATATGCCCCCGGTATTTGATGATTCCTATTATGGTGGTACGATCCACGAAATCCGTGAAATGCAGATCATGAACATGGGGCAGTACGCGCACGGCAACCAACCCATTCAACACATGATTTACCTGTACAACTATACTTCAGCGCCCTGGAAAACGCAGTACTGGGTGCGTGAAGCGATGAACAAATTGTACAACCCCAATCCCGATGGCTATTGCGGTGATGAAGACAATGGCCAAACCTCAGCCTGGTACGTGTTCTCCGCGATGGGCTTTTATCCTGTTTGTCCGGGTACCACGCAATATGTATTGGGCGCACCACTTTTCCCGAAGATCACCCTTCAGCCGGAAGCCGGGAAAAAACTGGTGATTGAAGCGCCAGGTAATTCAGACAAAGCGATTTACGTGCAGGATTTGAAACTGAACGGCGCCACTTACACGAAGAACTGGGTAGATCATTTTGAACTGATGAAAGGTGGTAACATCCGTTTTCAGATGGGTACTCTACCTAAAAAAGACAGAGGTACGGCACAATCAGCCTGGCCGTACTCCATGAGTTTGGATAAGTAGAAAACAGGTTGAGTCGAATTTTGAATGGCCCCTTCGGAAACGAAGGGGTTTTTTATGATTGCTCCGCCAGCCTTCTACCCAACACTGTTGTGCCCAGGCCAAGGATTGCCACTGTAATAAACGACCACCTTAAACTGGCAACTTCAGCGATGAACCCGATAATAGGCGGTCCGATCAAAAAGCCCAGGAACCCTATGGAAGAAACGGCCGCGAGGGCTACTCCGGGCAGCATGGTGGTGGATTTTCCCGCCTGACTGTAAGCCAGCGGCACTACGGAGGATGTACCCAGTCCAACAAGGAGAAAACCGCAGGTGGCCGCGAAAATAGTAGGTACGGCCACTGCCAGCCCCATTCCCGCGAGAATCAGTAATCCGCTCATTTGCAGGATGCGTGTGTTGCCGAAGCGGGTTACCAGAAAATCGGCGGCGAAACGGCCTCCGGCCATGGTGGTCATGAACGCGACATAGCCGAGTCGGGTGATCTCGGTAGGCGCGTTCACCACTTTTTCAAAATAGATACCGCTCCAGTCGAACATGGTTCCTTCGCATATCATACTGGCGAAAGCGATCATGCCCAGCGTAAATATCTTTTTATCGGGCTTCACGAAAATTTTCCGCTTCGCACTGCCTGTATTGGCTGCATCGCGTGGGAGAATGTATTTGTGCGCCGCTGCCAGCAATACCAATGTAATAAGGTATATGATGCAGAAATGCCTGAACGGGGAAATATGATCGGCCACCATAAAGCTACTGATTACACCACCTGTAAAGCCTGCAAGACTCCACAAACCGTGGAACGAGGCCATGATGCTGCGGCGGTAAATCCTTTCCACGCCAACGCCCTGTGTGTTCACGCTGATGTTGCAGAGGTTGCCACACATCCCGAAAATGAACAATCCCAGCGTAAGCTGCCATACCTGCGTTACTGTGCCAAGTGCAACCAGTACTGCGGGATACAGCATTGCCGCGGTAGTCAGTGTTTTTTTGCTGCTGAAACGACTCACCAGGTAGCCGGAAAGCCCCATGGCAGTGAGCTGCCCCAATGGGAGGGCAAACAGTACGCCGCCCAGTCCCGCATCGGAAAGATTGAGCGTATTTTTTATATCGGGGATACGGCTTGCCCAGGTCGAAAAAACGAGCCCCTGCAAAAAGAAGAACGTGCTTACGCCTACCCTGAAATAGCGTTGTGTGGTGAAAGAAAGAGAAAAATTCATGCTGCTACTGTTTTCTGCGCTAAAAAAATGGCAGCAATTCGTTGCCGCAAAATTAGCAAAAAATCACTGAAACGATGGTTGGCGTATCTTTAAGTCATGGAAAGTTATCTTCAAAGTACCATCAAATTGTTCCGTTATTATAAGGAACAGGCCGATAAAACCATGGCCCAGCTTGACGAACAGCAGCTGTTCTGGCAATACAATCCGCAAAGCAATGCCATCGCCACAATTGTGCGCCACATGGCCGGGAATATGCTGAGCCGCTTTACCGATTTCCTGACTTCCGATGGAGAAAAAGACTGGCGTGACCGTGATGCGGAATTTTCCGCTGAACCGGGTTCACGTGCTGCGTTACTGGCGCTTTGGGAAAAAGGCTGGACCGTACTCCTGGAAACCCTTTCCGTATTAAATCAGGATGACCTGGAGAAAGTGGTGTATATCCGTAACGAAGGGCACACGGTAATCGAGGCTGTGAACAGGCAACTGGCGCATTACGCCAGTCACGTGGGACAAATTCTTTATATCGGGAAGATGGCAAAAGGGGAAAACTGGCAATACCTATCTATTCCTCCCAACCAGTCTGCACAATTCAACCAGGAAAAATTCTCGCAGGATAAAACCAGAAAACATTTCACGGATAAGGCGTGAAAAATTATCTTGTGTGGAAATAAATTACCCCTATGTCCCTTAGAACCCTGTGTGCGGCATTTCTTTTATGCTGCACTTTCGCAACCTTTGCCGGTCCTGGTGAAGATTCACTTGCCAATCAGTTAAAAGAATACGCCCGTTTTGCGGATTCTGTAAACGCCACGCTTAAATACCAGACGGGAAAGGTAACCCTGCCGGATGGTAAAGTATCGCTCAACGTGCCCGCCGGATTCAAGTTCCTCAGCAAAGAACAAAGTCGCTTTGTACTCACAGACCTTTGGGGAAACCCGAAAGAGAGTGTTTCCGACCTGGAAGGCATGATTTTCAGAGAGGAGTCTGACCCATTCGCTGAAAACAGTTATGCCTTTATCGTAAGCTACGAGAATATGGGACACGTAAATGACGATGATGCCGCCGATATTAATTATGATGAAATGATGCAGCAACTGCAGGAAGATGAAAAGGCCACCAATACCGAAAGGGCCCAAAATGGCTATGAGACCCTGCACATCATTGGCTGGGCGCAGAAGCCATTCTATGATGCAAAAAACAAAGTGCTGCATTGGGCGAAGGAAATCAAATTCGGCTCATCGGATGAGCATACACTGAATTATGAAGTCAGGCTATTGGGCCGTAATGGTGTACTTTCCCTGAATGCCGTAAGTAGTATGACGAGCTTCCTGCTGTAAAAAAAGATATCCCCTCCATCCTGAACATCGCGAGCTTTACCGAAGGCAATACCTATGCTGATTTTGACCCAAAAGTGGATGAGGTGGCCGCCTGGACCATTGGTGGACTGGTAGCCGGCAAGGTTTTGTTGAAAGCCGGATTTTTTGCGGTAATCCTGAAATTTCTGGCCGCTTCCTGGAAGTTCATCCTTTTGGGACTTGTTGCATTTGATGGTGTGTTCAAGCGTTTTTTCTCCAGGAAGAAAAAAGAAGAACTTGTTCCTGCAGTTGCAACCAATGAACCTGCGCCTCCGGCCAACGAACCAGGCCAGGAGTAACCTTTATTGTTGTATATTCCGTTTTCAATAAATCCTTCTTCCCGCCCTCAGGCGGAAGAAGGATTTTAAATTGATCTTCATGAAACGATGTTTGCTTTCTGCCCTCCTGTTTCTCCTGGTATCCAATGCTTTCGCGCTCTTGCGCCTTCCCGGTATTTTTTCCGACCACATGGTATTACAACGGAACAGTGTTGTGTCGGTGTGGGGGTGGAGTCAGCCCAATGAAATGGTTCGGGTAACGGCCTCCTGGCTGAAAGATACGGTTACGGTTCAGTCGAAGGAGAATGCCCGTTGGGAGGTGAAACTCACCACGCCAGAGGCAGGCGGGCCTTATGAAGTGCAGGTGATGACCCGTTACGAAAAGCTGGTGCTGAAGGATGTGCTGATTGGCGAAGTATGGCTTTGTTCCGGGCAGTCCAATATGGAATGGAACGTTTACAATGGGCTGCCGCAAATGGAAGCGGAGTTGCCCAATGCCACCAATAAGAATATCCGGTTGATGCATGTGCAGAAGAAAGGAGCAGCACATCCGCAGGAAGACCTCCGGGATACCTGGAAGGTGTGCAATCCTGAAGATGCGAAATCTTTCAGCGCCGTGGCTTACTTTCTGGCCAAAAAACTTCAGCACGAACTCAACGTGCCCATCGGTGTGATCAACGCCAGTTGGGGCGGTACCCCAGCGGAAGTTTGGACACCAGAAGCTGTGGTAATGGAAAGCCCTTTTCTGAAGGGATTCGCCACACGGCAAAATTACAGCGTACACTGGCCCGTTGCACCGGGTGTACTTTGGAACGCTATGATCCACCCTCTTGTGGGGTATAAGATTGCCGGCGCCTGCTGGTACCAGGGCGAATCGAATGTAGGCACCTGGCAGGGCTACCAACTGCTTTTTTCCGGTATGATCCAGGCCTGGCGGCAGGCATGGGGCTATGAGTTTCCTTTTTATTTTGTCCAGATCGCTCCCTACACTTACAATTCAGGGAATGCACAATCTGCGGCCCTGTTGCGTGAGCAACAGCAAAAAACACTTTCCCTTCCCTCTACCGCCATGGTAGTGGTGACTGATATCACAGACGATGTAAAAGACATTCATCCCCGCCTTAAAAAGGAGGTGGGCGATCGACTGGCCGATATAGCGCTGGCAGAAATGTACCAGCGCAAACTCGTTGATTACAAGAGTCCTGTTTTCGATTACTTTAAAGTCGAAAAGAACCGTATGCGTATTCACTTCAAGTACCTCAACGGCACACTTGTAGTGAAAGGCGCTGAAGTAACCGATCTCTTCCTTGCGGGAGCCGATGGTGTATTTTATCCAGCGAAGGGTGTGGTGGATAAAAACACACTACTCGTTTCCAGCGACAAGGTTCAGGAGCCCGTTGCCGTCCGTTTTGGCTTCACCGATACTTCTATGCCCAACCTGTTCAACGGCAAGGGGCTTCCAGTTTCCCCTTTTCGTACGGATACCTGGGAGTTGCGTTAGTGCAGCAACTGCTCCAGTAACGGATCGGTGTAATCTTCAATGAAGCCGATGATGTTATCGTACCTGCTGAATTCTTCAGCAGTATGCATTGTTGTGATCACAACTGCTTTCATACCTGCGTTGGCGGCCGCTTCAACGCCTTTGGGTGCATCTTCAAATACGATACAGTTTGAAGGCTCAATATTAAGTTGCATAGCGCCTTTCAGAAACGTTTCCGGGTCGGGTTTGCTGCGTACCACATCGTCAGCGCTCACGATTACCGGGAAATATTTGTGCAGGTCCAATCCATCCAGGATAAAACTGATGTTGAATGGGATGGCCGCGGAACCTATTGCCATGGGTATTCCTTCCTTGTGTGCCTGTTCAAGAAAAGAATCCAGTCCGTTGATGAGTTTCATGTGTTCCCGGTAAGCCGTCTGGTAGCGTTTTTCTTTTTCAACGGACCAGTGATCGATTTCTTGCGGTGTGAAAGCTTCTTTACCGAAAATGCGTTCCAGCAATTCGCTGTTCTTGCCATACATCTCTTTGTCTACCTGGGCTTTTGTTAGTCCTGCCGCGAGGTCGTTGTTAAGGATATCAAACCAGCTTTTGGAGTGATAAGCCATATCATCTATGATGGTTCCGTTCAGGTCAAAAAGAAACGCTTTGTTCATCTGTTGTGTTTTGATACGGGGCAAAGGTAAAGCGGCGAAAATGGAATTGGTGCAGGATGGTGTTTTTCTATAGTTAAATACGGATGGGATTGGTAGAAAAACACTGTATAGGGTTTGTGTTTTTCACTTATAACTAACCGGTATATAAACTAAAAACCGCATCAGTTAAGATGCGGCTTGTTTTCACATGTGTCCGCGGGAAGTTTTCCCACTCTTGCAAAAAACGGCAAAAAAACGCATATAAAAGTTATTTATTGCAATATTTTACATATTTTACGGGTACAAACGACTGACTTATGCGATTAACAAAATTCCTTTCACTTTTGGGGATTCTGCTATTCTTTGCAATTCCCTGCGTTTTCTCCCAGGAAAGAACGGTTACAGGCTCGGTTACGGATAATAACCGTACGCCGCTTACTGGCGTAACTGTTCGTGTAAAGGGGGCAAACCGAATGACCCTTACTGATGCTTCCGGTAAATTTTCGATCAGGATGAACGCCGGAGAAACACTCGAGGTTTCTTATGTAGGCTTTGCTGCCCAGGAAATAAAGCCTGAAGGCACGCAGGTTTCCGTTGTGCTGCAATCAGGCGGTAAAGCCATGGATGAGGTGGTGGTTACCGCTTATGGGGTGAGCAGGAGCAGGAAGAGCCTTGGCTATTCCACACCTACGGTTGCCGGGGATGATGTAAGTAATACCCAGAGAGAAAACTTTGTGAACGGCCTGATGGGCAGGGTGCCGGGGCTTTCGGTAAATGCCACTTCGGGAAATCCGGGGGCTTCCTCTCAGATTATATTAAGAGGTATAGTTTCCTTGGATGGAGATAACTCCCCGCTGATCGTGATTGATGGTCTTCCTATCGATAACTCAACTTTTAACCAGGGCTTACTGGCTACAAACCGGAACAACCGCGACCAGGATTATACGAACAGGGCCATGGATATCAACCCTGCGGATATTGAAACTTATACAATTCTTAAGGGGCCTGAGGCTACTGCACTTTACGGAAACCTTGGTGCCAGCGGTGCTATTGTGATTACCACGAAAAAAGCAAAATCCGGACAAGGTTCAGTAACCTACAATAATTCATTCAGGTTCGAAAAACAACTTTACTTCCCAGAGGTACAGCAAAAGTATAGTCAGGGGGTAAGTAACGGAATTTACAGCGGTGCAACCAGGAATTATTTCGGACCAGCTTATGCTGAAGGCTTACAGATTTATGATAATATCAATAGTTTCTTTCAGAATGGATTTGCGCAGAAACACAATATCGCTTTAGAAGGCGGCAATGCCGGTATTACCTATCGCTGGTCGAATGAATATACTGACAATGAAGGTACCATTCCCAATACGAGGTACCGCAGGTTTTCCACCCGGTTGTCCAGCACGGCCACTATATCTCCGATTGTGTCTGTTACCACCACCCTAAACTACCTGAATACATTTAACCGGAAGGCGAATAAGGGAGCGAATGGCTATCTGATGTCACTGCTTTCATTTCCCTCCAGGTTTGATGTGAACGAATGGCAGGATGTGTTCGGGAACAGAAAACTCAATACAAGTGATATTTATGGAGAGGCGGATAACCCGTTCTGGGATGTCAATAAAAACATTAATGAGGATAAAACAAACAGGTTTCTGGGGAATTCGACGATCACGCTTAAACCGGCGAAGTGGCTGAATGTAGCCGGAACTTTCGGTGCGGATATTGCCACAACGGAAGGCATGGGTGTTTATCACGCGCAATCTTTCAGAGGATCTGGTACATCAGCGGCACCAACCGGAGGACGCATTGAAGTGTATCAGCAGGTGGCGAGGATTCTGAACGGATCGCTTACTGCTACGGCCACACACAACTTCGGGGATTTCAATAATACTTATATCATCGGCGCGAATTTCAATGATTACAATTACAATACGAACGCGCAGGTAGGAGAGAAAATGTATGATCCGAATTTCTACAGCATCAACAATACGCTTCCCACCACGCAACGTACAAAAAATACTGTAAACAGGTTCCGCGGATTTGGTACGTTCGCCCAGGCTGTGCTTGGATATAAATCATTAGTTTACCTCACGCTTACCGGTCGTATGGATGCCGCTTCACGGTTGATGCCCAGCACGCCGTATTTTTTCTACCCGGCATCGAGCGTGGCGTTCAACTTTTCAGACCTTCCATCATTTAAGGAACTTCCCTGGCTTACTTATGGAAAGCTCAGGGCTTCTTTCGCTTACACGGGTAAGGAACCACGCACTTCTTATGTGACCAAACCGAGACTGCTTCCGCAATCTTCCACAGGAGGCGGTTTTGCTTACGACATCACTACCGGAGGGAACGATAAACTGAAAGCGGAATATTCCAAAAACTTCGAAACCGGTATTGAACTTCAATTCTTCAAAAACAGGCTCGGACTGGATTTTACCTGGTACAGACTGCATAGCTTTGATCAGATCATTGCGCCCAGGCTAAGTTATGGAACCGGCTATGTGATCAAATACATGAATGGAGGAGAGGTGATCAACAAAGGCGTGGAAGTGCAATTAACCGGAGCTCCTGTAAGGCAGACGGATTTTAAATGGGATATGATCGTCAATTTTACCCTCAATCGTGGAACCGTTGGTAAGGTTGCGGAAGAACTTCCGGAGTACTACAATTCAGATACCTGGCTGCAGAATGGTGTAAGAGGTTCTGTATTTCCTGGCGCCAGTACAGGTTCACTTGGAGGATGGGTGTATGACAGGAACAACAAAGGTGATATATTGATCAATCCCACAAACGGACTTCCATGGCTTAAAAACTCATCAGACTTCTATGTGATCGGAGACAGAACGCCTGATTTCCTCGTTGGCTTCGTCAATAAATTCACCTATAAGAATTTTAACCTTTCCTTCCTGCTTGATCTCCGCAAAGGGGGTGACGTTTATAACGCTACCCAGTATACACTGTATACCACAGGGCTGAGCATGAAAACACTTGACCGCGAAACGCCCCGCGTAATTAAAGGCGTATTCAGGGATGGACTTGAAAATACCGATAATCCAACGGAAAACAATATCGCCATCACGCCCTATTTTAATACATTGTATTACACTTCCACCCTCAATGGTGTGGCGCCGGAGCAATTCGTGGAGAAAGACATTAACGCCTTCAGGTTAAGAGATATCACCCTGCAGTATTACTTCCCGAAATCGGCTTTCGCTAACCTGAAAACGATTAAAGACCTGAGTGTTTTCGTAACGGCAACGGATGTGTTCCTGATTACTAATTATTCAGGCATTGATCCGGACAGTAATGGCAATACACCCGGTACCGGAGGACTCGGCGGTTATGGCATTGATATTGGTAATATGGGCCGTCCGCTCGGCTTTAACCTTGGACTACGCGTTAAACTTTAATCTTATACCACAAATACAACTTCTATGAAGTGGATAAAATATTGTACGATCATCACATTGGCCCTTTCTTTCACCAGTTGTAAGAAGTGGCTCGACATCAATACCGACCCCGTAAATCCGCAGGTGGGCAGTGCAGAAGTATTGCTTTCGCCCATTCAGTTCCAAATGGCGAACAACCTGGCAACGGACTACAGGGTATTGTTTAAATACACGCAATACTGGGGAAGCCAGGCTGCCGATAATGTTTGGGAGACCCATGGTTATGAGCCGGCCAACGACAATGGCGGTTCAATATGGAGAATGCTGTATGTGAACCATGGACCCAATCTTGAACTGATGATCAATGATGGAAAGGATAAGGGGAAATGGACCTATGCGGGTATCGGTTATGCCATCAAGGCCTGGGGGTATCAGGTGGGAACCGATTATCATGGCCCTATCATTCTGGACCAGGCATTGGACACCACCCGACTTTTCTTCAATTACCAGGATCAGCCCGATGTTTATGCCAGGGTACGGGAATGGGCGGATTCCGCAATAGCATGTTTTAGCAGGCCTGACGCTATTGATTATTCCTCTGTACTGGCAGGCGCTTCAGGAGATCAGTTGTACAAAGGCAAAAGGGAGTTGTGGACAAAATTTGTTTATGGCCTGTTGGCACTGCATTACGGGCATCTTACGAATAAGCCTGCATTCAAAACCAGCTATGCCGACAGTGTGGTAAAATATGCGGACCTTTCCTTCGCCAATGCTACAGAGGATGCCACTATTGGTTTTTCCGGCACAAACTCTTCTGATGGTAATCCTTTCGGCCCGGCTTTCGGTCTGATTAATCCTACCACTACCGCGCTTATTATGGGACGTGTAACACAACCAATAGTGTCTTTATTAACAGGTGGGGTGCGCGGAACGCCGGCAACAGAACCAACCACATCCAACGATCCCCGCCTTGTTAAAATGATAGCGCCCAATACCGACGGTGTATACAGAGGAGTGATACCAACACAGGGTGATCCCGCCACCACCAAAAGGATACCGCATGTATGGGGCTCAGTAGCGGCGCCATTCAGTGGAAAGTATTTTTTCGCCGACAAGGCACGGTTCCCTATAATGACTTACGCTCAGCTACAATTCGCAAAAGCGGAAGCGCTTTACTTACAAGAAAAGAAAGCAGAGGCCCTGGCCGCTTATAAAAAAGGAATTGAGGGGCATATGGCGTTCGTCAATCTCTATGGTCTTAATGGAACTCCAGCCATGAGTGCCACGCAGATCAACGCTTATATGTCTGGTTCCGAAGTGGCGCAAACTGCCGATGAACTGACTATCGCAGATATCATGTCGCAAAAATTCATAGCCCAATGGGGATGGGGTGGAATAGAGCAATGGTGCGATCTTAGAAAGTATGATTACGATGTAAACGTTTTTAAGAATTTCGTTGAATTGGATCCTGAAGAGCTCTTTCCTTCGAACATGGGGAAGCTTGCCCAGCGAATCAGGCCCAGGTTTAATTCTGAATATGTGTGGAACAGGTCTGAACTTGAACGTTGGGGCGCGCTTGATGCCGATTACAATACAAAGGAATTGTGGTTCACCCTTCCATAAACTTCTAAACTAAAAGCAATGAGAAGAAATTCAAATATATATCTTGTCCTGACCCTGTTCATTGGTGCATTAAGCGCATGTGAAAAGAATGAGATCAAATATGGCGACTTTGACCTCGTCTCGCCAGATCAGGCCCAGTTGAAAATTAATAATGTATCCAATTACGCCACGAATCCTTCAGTTTACCTTGCGATTGATGGGAAACGCGTGAGTAATAACATTACGGCAAGAACTCCTTTCCCGGGAGGAGGATACAATACTGGTGGCGGTTCTACGGCAGACTACCTGACCTTTGCACCTGGGAAGCATACCTTCTCCATAGTAATTCCTCAAAAGGTGAACCCGTCAGTGGATTCCATTACACTTTTCACGGCAGAAGTAACGCTTAATGCTGCAAAAAGACATTCTTTGCACATCACGGATACGGCTGCCAATACACAGGCTGTACTGATGGAAGATGATGGGGCCAAAGCTGATTCCGGATTTGTAAAATATAAGTTTGTTCACCTTATGCCCAATGTTCCGGCAATAGACCTTTACTTTGGAACAAATAAGGTTGCAGATAATATTGCTTATAAAGGATCAGTTGAATTTTCAATGCCACTGCCTGCCGTAAACGCCGCTTGGACCATCCGTGAAGCTGGCGTTACTGCTACTTCGCTGGCAACCTATACAAGCGCTTCCACCATCACAAATACCCGCAGTTATTGTGTGTTTGCGCTTGGTTACAAAGGACAGGCCGACGCTGCCAGGAAACCCTATGTTTCTTTTTATCTGATCAGGTAATAACGCCCGATGAAATATTAATCCCCCC
>CAMLPA010000066.1 GCA_946481605.1 uncultured Flavihumibacter sp.
GGCCACAACAGGCATCCGTCTCCGTAACTGAGGAACCGGAAATCGTTGTCCAGCGCGTATTGATAAATGTCTTTCCAGGAATCTCCCACAATAGAAGCGATCAGTAACAATAGAGTGGATTGCGGCTGGTGAAAATTCGTGATGAGCGCATCGGCTATTCGTAACCGGTAGCCCGGTGCGATGATGATCTGTGTTTTGATGACAAGTTTCCCGCCACCGTTCTTTTCTATCCAGTTTTTCAGTGAAAATAATGCCTGTTCAACGGTGATATGCTGCGGTAGTTCGTAAGCATCCCACTGTTTTATTTCCAGTGCGCCATAGGTTATTGCCGGGTCGATATGTGTTTTGACACCCATCCAGTATAAACTTTCCACGGTGCGGAGTGAGGTCGTGCCCACGCAGATCAGTTTGTTTTTTCCCCTGTTCTGCAGTTGGTCCAAAAACGGAGCGCCTGTTTCAAGGAATTCCGCGTGCATCTCATGCGTATCCATGGTTTCAGACTTTACCGGCTTAAAGGTTCCGGCCCCAACATGGAGCGTAACAAAATGAGGGGACACCTGTTTTTGTGCAAGCGCTTCGAACAGTTCGTTCGTAAAATGAAGTCCCGCAGTAGGGGCTGCTACTGAACCTTCCGGTTCCGCATACACCGTTTGGTACCGCTCATGATCGGGTGTTTCCGCGGCCCGGTTCATATAAGGTGGTAAAGGAAGCTGACCGGCATGTTGTAATACTTCGGCGAAACTTAACGCTTCGTTCCAGGAGAAACGGAGCACAAAATGATCCGCGTTTTTTTCTACTTTCCACGCAGTGATTTCACCTAAATTTCCTGGCAGAGAACACTGTAATGTTATCCCTTCTTTCCATTTGGCGGCACCACCTACCAGGCATTTCCAGTACACTTCTCCATGCTGCTGCATAGCAGTCTGAATATCTGGATAACGTTCATCAGGTTCCAGGCAGAACAGCTCCAGTTGTCCACCGGTTGGCTTTTGGAAGAACAATCTTGCACGTACCACACGGGTATTATTGAAAACCAACATGGTGCCCGGTTCCAGATGTTCCGGCAGGTGTTTGTACACCGTGGTGGAAATAGCGCCGTCGCGGTAAACAAGGAGTTTCGAGGCATCTCTTTCGGGGAGCGGATAACGGGCGATCCGTTCTTCAGGAAGCGTATAGGTGTAATCTGCAATGCGCAGGTGCCTGGGATGTTGCATGGCGCGAAGTTAAAACGCCTTTAAATCAATTCTTTCAGCGGTTATCCACCGCCTCTTCCTCTTATTCACATGCTTTCCACATGATATTCACATCAAAGGCAGGTTTTCCACACCCGTAAAACGAAGTTTTCTATAATTAACTATTTGTTAATCAATTAGTAATGGGCATGCCACGCCTGTGGATAAAATAAGAAATCGAAATTTCTCAACGAAAGTGGGAAAAAGTGTTATTTTGTGGTAATTAATGTTTTTTTGGAGCAAATCCCTGTAAATGAACAATCTCCTCGGCGAATACGAAGCCACCCTTGATGCCAAGGGGCGCTTTTTGCTCCCGGCCGGCTTGAAAAAGCAGTTGCCGGAAGGGGATAGTTCTATGGTCATCAACAGGGGATTTGAGAAATGCCTGGTGCTGTATCCGTTGAAAGTCTGGGAAGAAGTGGCTGCCAAAGTGCGCAAACTGAATGATTTTAAACCGAAGGTACGCCAATTCAAGACCATCTTTCTTGGCGGCGCCACAGTAATTGAGTTTGATTCCGCGGGCAGAATGCTGCTGCCACCATCGCTGAAAGAATATGCGAACCTGGTAAAGGATATTGTGCTGGCCTGTGAACTGGACAAAGTGAAGATTTGGGATGCCGCCGCTTACAAAAAGCTCTTTGAAGATATTTCCGATGAGGATTTCAGCAATCTCGCAATGGAAGTGCTGGGTGGGGAGGATGATGTTCCGGAATTGGGTTGATCCTAAAATGTAGTTATGGAAGAAAATCTGTCTGGATATCATGTACCGGTGCTGTACAACGAGGTGTTGGAAAATATGGCTATACGGCCCGATGGAGTATATGTTGATGCAACATTCGGTGGTGGCGGGCATTCAAGGGGGATATTGGAGCGGTTAGGGAAAGAGGGGAAATTGTTTGCGTTCGACCAGGATCCCGACGCGGAGCAAAACCTGCCCGATGATCCGAGGATTCAGTTCGTGCCCCACAACTTCAGGTATATCTCCAGGTTTCTGCGGTTGTACCGTGTGGAGAAAGTGGACGGTGTGCTGGCGGATCTCGGGGTTTCCAGTCACCAGTTCGATGAAGCGGAAAGAGGCTTTTCCATCCGCTTTGATGGCGACCTGGATATGCGGATGGACCAGCGGCAGCCAAAGAAAGCATCGGATATCGTAGCAGAATACGAGGAGAAAAAACTGCATGGCATCTTTGAAAAGTATGGGGAAGTAACGAATGCGAAAACCCTGGCCAGAACAATTGTGGAAGCGAGGAAACTCACCCCCATGAAAACGATCAGCCAGTTCATGCAGGCCCTGCGGCCCGTGGCCAAAGGTAACCCCAACAAGTATTTCGCGCAGGTGTTCCAGGCATTGCGCATGGAAGTGAACGATGAGATCGGCGTGTTAAAGGAGTTTCTGCAACAATTGCCGGATGTGGTGAAACCGGGCGGAAGGGCGTCCATTATTACGTTTCATTCCATTGAAGACAGGGTGGTGAAGCAGTTCTTTAAAAAAGGAAACGTAGCAGAAGAGGTGGTAGAGAACCCTTTCGAAATGGTGGAAACGGAAAAGAGTCCCTGGAAGGCGGTCACCAAAAAACCGATTACGGCCTCGCAGGAGGAATTGAAAAGAAACACAAGATCGAGGAGTGCAAAACTGAGGGTGGTTGAAAGGATATTTTGAATGATGGATTTTGAATGATGGATTGGGCGGTTGATTGGGAAATACTTGGTAGGTATTAAGCCGGTTGTTTAGCTCGGGCTTTTTTAAATAGTTGGTCATTGAATTTGATTTTGGATTTAATCATCCAAAATCCAAAATTCAAATTTCAAAATTCAAAGCGTGTCTGAAACAAGAGCAGATTGGAAAAAATGGTTCGATTACAAATGGATCGTGAAGAACTTCACTTTCTTTCTTTTCTTATCGGGCCTGGCAGTATTGTACATCGCCAACGGGCATTATGCAGATAAGACGATCATGCGGATCAACCAGACATCAAGGGAGTTAAAAGAGTTGCAATACGAATACAAAACAGTGAAGAGTGAACTGATGTTCAGAAGTAAACAGAGTGAACTGGTGAAAGAAGTGGCGATACTGGGTTTGGAAGAACTGAAAACGCCACCGGTGAAGCTGGATATGGATAGTTTGAAACAGGATTAGTGCACCGGAAGGTGTTCATGATTTAATGCCGGACGGCCCGATGGATATAAAACGCGACATACTTTGGAGGGTGTACCTCTGCTTCATCGGCATGATGGTGCTGAGTGTAATGGTGCTGGGACGCGCGTTTTACCTGCAAAGGGTGGAAGGTGATTACTGGCGGAGCCTCGGAGACAGTCTGCACCAAAGGGTGGAAGAACTCGGGGCCGAAAGAGGGACCATTTACAGCGAAGATGGAAGTATGTTGAGTACTTCCGTTCCGCAGTTCGATATCTATATTGATTTTGGGGCGGATGGACTGAGGGAGAAAGGGGGAAAGCGGTTCACTGACAATCTCGACTCGCTTTCATACTGCCTTTCACAGCTCTTTAAAGACCAGTCAACGGAGGAGTACAAACGCATGTTGCGCCTGGGCTACCGAGAGAAGAACAGGTACTTCTCCCTGAAAAAGAAAGTGTCCTTCGCTGATTATTGCCAGTTGCGGGAATTCCCGCTGGTAAGGCAGGGCAGGTACAAAAGCGGGTTCGTGGTAGAGGTGCAAACGAAAAGGTTGACGCCTTTCGGTTTGCTCGCCAACAGAACCATAGGCCTGGCAAGGGCCAACGCTCAGAACGTAGGACTGGAAAATACCTACGACAGTTTATTGAAAGGAACTACGGGTAAAAGATTGGTGCGGCAGATCGCAAGAGGGGCTTTCGCACCAATTGAGGGAACAGAGATAGAACCAGAAAAGGGAAAGGATATTATCACTACACTGGATGTAAATATCCAGGACATCGCGGAAAACGCGCTGTTGAAAATGCTCATTGAAAACGAGGCGGCTTACGGTACCTGCATTGTGATGGAGGTGAAAACGGGTAAAATCAAAGCCATAGCCAATCTGGGACGCCAAACGGATGGATCGTACTGGGAAAATTACAATTACGCCATTCAGGGTTCGGAGCCAGGGTCCACTTTCAAACTGGCCACGATGCTGGCTGCGCTGGAAGACAAACACGTAACGCTGAACAGCAGGGTGAACCTGGAAGGTGGCACCTGGCAGGTAGGCAGAAGAACGGTGTTCGATTCCGAAAAGCACGGCAAGTTCGACGTGTCAGTGAAGGAGGCGTTCGAACACAGTTCGAATGTGGGGATGGCCAAAATTGCCTGGCAGTATTATTCGAAGAACCCGGAGCCGTTTCTGAACCACCTGAAAAAGCTGCGGTTCCACCAGGTGAGCGGTATTGATTTACTCGGTGAATCAAAGCCGGTGATCAAGTCGCCGAAAGACAGAAGCTGGAGCGCGGTCACCTTGCCCTGGATGAGTTTTGGCTACGAAGTGAAAGTGAGTCCGTTGCAAACGCTGATGTTGTACAATGCAGTGGCCAACAACGGAAAGATGATGAAGCCCTATCTGGTAAGCACGGTGGCGAAGGATGGGATCACGGTGAAAGAAGTGCAGCCACAGGTATTGGAAGAAAGTATTTGTAGCCCGGAAACGTTGAAGCAACTGAAAGCTGCGCTGGAAGGTGTGATGATTAATGGAACGGGAAAAGCCTTGTGGTCGCCCTTCTACGGCATTGCCGGAAAAACAGGTACATCACTGGTGGCGAATGGGAACAGGGGGTATGCCGATCATATTTATCAGTCGTCGTTCGCGGGGTATTTCCCGGTAAATGATCCGCAGTATAGTTGCATTGTGGTGATCAAGAACAAACCCCATGCGTTGAAGTATTACGGTGGTGTGGTGGCAGGACCGGTGTTCAAAGAGATCGCGGATAAATTATACGCGCTGCGTATCAAGGAGATGAAAGCCGTAAAGACGAACTGGAAAAAAGACAGCAGCAAATTTATATATCCGGGTTATAAGAGAGAGATGGAAACGGTGATGGATGAACTGCGCTTTACGTATAAGGAAGTCGACAAAGAAGATGAATGGGCCACACTAAGTGGAGAAAACGCGGGCTTATTGTTACAGCCGATGTTGGTGGAGAAAGGAAAGATGCCGGATGTGAAAGGGATGGGTTTGAAAGACGCGCTTTACCTGTTGGAGAACAAAGGATTGAACGTGAAAATTGTGGGCAGTGGAAAAGTGGCTGCCCAATCGATAGCGCCGGGAGCGGCTTATATAAAGAAACAGACAATTACGATTGAATTGCAATAAATGGCGGAACTACAGAACATATTGTACAAAGTGAAGATCAGGTCGATCGCGGGAGAGCGTGCTGTTGAAGTGCGCGATCTGCAGATCGATTCCAGGAAAGTTGCGCCCGGAACATGCTTTATTGCGATTGTGGGAACACATTCTGATGGACACCAGTTCGTGGACAAAGCCATTGAAACAGGTGCCACCGCTGTAGTGGTGAACAAAATGCCGGAGGAAAGAAAAGAAGGCGTTACGTATGTGGAAGTGAGCGATACTTCAGAAGCCGCGGCCCTGATGGCGCACAGCTTTTATGGAGAACCTTCGCGCAGCATAAAACTGGTGGGCGTTACCGGCACCAACGGGAAAACAACTATCGCCACACTGCTGTACAAATTGTTTTCAGAACTGGGTTACAAGTGCGGACTTGTTTCCACCGTACAGAACATGATCGGTGAAGAAGCGCTGGTGGCCACGCATACCACGCCCGACGCGATCAGTCTGAACGCTTTGCTGCGTAAAATGGCAGATGCAGGTTGTTCGCACGTGTTCATGGAATGCAGTTCGCACGCCATTCACCAGAAAAGGATCAATGGATTGGAGTTCGCGGGTGGACTGTTCAGCAATATCACCCATGACCACCTCGATTACCATAAAACATTCGACGAATACATACGGGTAAAGAAGGCGTTCTTCGATCAGCTTTCTCCCGAAGCGTTCGCGATCAGCAATCTGGATGACCGCCGTGGTACAGTGATGTTGCAGAATGCGCCCGCAAGGAAATTCTATTACAGCCTGCAATCCCTAGCGGACTACAAAGGAAAGATACTGGAGAACGGACTCACCGGTTTGGTGATGATGGTGAACGATATGGAAGTGCATTTCAGAATGATCGGTGAGTTCAACGCGTATAACCTGTTATGTGTGTATGGTGCGGCACTGCAACTCGGAGAAGACAAACACGAAGTGTTGCGGATACTCAGCCATTTGAGCGGAGCCGAAGGGCGATTCGATTATACCGTTTCCAATAAAGATAAGATCATCGGTATCGTGGATTATGCCCACACACCGGATGCACTGGTGAACGTGCTGGAAACCATTCATGCTTTACGGTCGGGTGGTAACGCCATCATTACCGTAGCCGGTTGTGGTGGTGACCGCGACAAAACAAAGCGTCCTATTATGGGACAAACGGCCTGTGATTACAGCGATAAAGCAATTTTTACTTCCGATAATCCGCGTACGGAAGATCCATTGGAGATACTGAAGGACATGGAAGCCGGACTCAGTTCCGCGGCCAAAAGGAAGTACATCGTGATCGCCGATAGAAAGGAAGCCATTAAAACGGCGGTGAGTCTGGCAAAGCCGGGAGATATCGTGCTGATCGCGGGAAAAGGACATGAAAAGTACCAGGAAGTGAATGGTGTGCGACATGATTTTGACGACAAACAGGTACTGAAAGAAATGTTCGAACTATTGGAAAGGTAAGCGTCGGGCAACCGAAGTGCCATTCCGGAAACGGAAGCTCCTGGCGGAAGCCAGGCGTTTCTACAAACATGCGTTTACTTAATAACCATACATGCTCTATCATTTTTTTACCTGGTTGAAACAGGAGTTTAATGTTGCGGGAGCCGGTGCGTTCCAGTTCATCACCTTCAGGGTGCTGCTGGCCGTGCTGCTCTCATTGGTGATCACGACTGTTTTCGGTAAAAAACTAATCCGTTTCTTACAGAATAAGCAGGTAGGTGAATCTGTGCGTGATCTCGGATTGGCAGGCGAACAACAGAAAAAAGGTACACCTACCATGGGCGGTATCATCATTCTGCTCGCCATTCTTATTCCAACCTTACTTTTCGCGGACCTCAACAAAGCTTATATCCGGTTGATGATCTTCGCCACCATCTGGCTGGGACTCATCGGTTTCATTGACGATTACCTGAAGCTTCGTGCAAAACGTATGGCGCAACAACAGGGTATCGCGTACAAAAAAGGCGATAAAGACGGACTGGCCGGATGGTTCAAAATACTGGGTCAGGTGGTACTCGGCATCGTAGTGGCCGCCACCATTTTGTTCAACGACAACGCCAAAGCGTACCGTGAGTTTACAGGGGAGAACAAACCTCCAGCGGGTGTGGAAGTGAAACACGTTCCCTTCGATGGAAAAGACCGCGTATTCGTAGAGGCGAAGGAACCCATTACTACCATTCCTTTCGTGAAGAGCCACGAATTCAACTATTCCAAATTATTGCCGGAAGCTATGCGTGGCCTTACCTGGTTGCTCTATTCCGCCATCGTGATCATTATTGTGACCGCCGTTTCCAATGGCGCGAACATCACGGATGGGCTGGATGGACTGGCAACGGGTACCAGCGCCATTATCGGTACCTGTCTGGGCATATTCGCGTATGCCAGCGGTAACCTGCGCTTCGCGGAATACCTCAATATTATGTATATCCCCAATCTCGGTGAGCTGTCCATTTTTATTGGCGCGTTCATCGGGGCAACCGTGGGCTTCCTCTGGTACAATGCTTTCCCTGCGCAGGTGTTCATGGGCGATACCGGAAGCCTGGCGCTGGGAGGCATCATCGCCGCACTGGCCATCATCGTGCGGAAAGAATTGCTGATACCCATATTCTGCGGGGTGTTCCTCGTGGAGAACCTGAGTGTGGTGATCCAGGTTTCTTACTTCAAATACACGAAGAAGAAATACGGGGAAGGGAGGCGTGTGTTCCTGATGAGCCCGCTCCACCACCATTACCAGAAGTTGGGATACCATGAAAGTAAGATTGCCGTAAGGTTCTGGATAGTTACCATCTTATGTGTACTGCTTTCGATTGTTACACTGAAGATGCGTTGATTATATAGTGAAAAACCAAACCCCAAGAACCGTCCAGGCATCCTGAGAAGAACCAACATGTAGCAGAAGAATGTGTAGTTTACCCTGACCCGATACTTTTGAAGAACCCCCCAATATCCCCCTGAAACAACCGCGGAAAATTGTTTGTATGAACGAACGAATGGTCATATTAGGTGCCGCTGAAAGCGGTGTTGGCGCGGCGTTGCTGGCGAAGCAACACGGGTATGATGTGTTCGTATCTGATGCCGGCAGTATCAAAGAGGTGTATAAGAAAGAACTGCGCAGTAACGGAATTGAATTTGAAGAAGGGCAGCATACAGAGGAGTTGATATTGAATGCGACGGAAGTGATGAAGAGTCCCGGTATTCCCGAGAAGAATGAACTGGTGAAAAAGATCAGAAAGAAAGGAATAAAGGTGATCAGTGAAATAGAACTGGCTTATCGCTTCAAAGGAGAGAGCAAGATTGTGGCCATCACGGGAAGCAATGGTAAAACCACCACCACTTCCATGATCTACCACATCTGTAAGGAGGCGGAACTGGATTGCGCATTGGTGGGAAACATCGGTTATTCTTTCGCGAAGCAGGTGGCAGAAAATCCGAAACCTTTGTACATCGCGGAAATCAGCAGTTTTCAATTGGACGATATCCACGAGTTCAGACCCGATATCGCTGTATTGGTGAACATCACGGAAGATCATTTAGATCGATATGAATACAATTTTCAGAAATACATCAACAGCAAATTCAGGATAGTGGAGAACCAGACCCCGGCAGATTATTTTATCTACTGCCAGGACGATGAAGTAACCATGGCCAACATCAGAAACTTTAACATTCATTCTAACCCATTGCCGATTACCATGAAAAATAGCGAGATATTAAAAGGAGCTTTCATCCGCAAAGACGAGATGACCGTGAAAACGGAATCGGAGAATTTCTCCATGAGCGTTTACGATTTTACCCTCCGGGGAAAGCACAACCAGTACAATACTATGGCAGCAGGGGTAGCAGCGTCAACGCTGGGCATCCGGAAGGAAAAGATCCGCGACGCCGTGAAGAATTTCGAGAGCCTGGAACACCGCATGGAATATGTGGCCACCGTTCGCGGCGTGGATTTCATCAACGATTCCAAAGCCACCAACGTAAACTCGCTCTGGTACGCGCTGGAAAGTATGGAGAAACCTACCATCCTCATCCTCGGCGGGGTAGATAAAGGAAACGATTACAACCAGATCATGGATTTGGTAAAGGAGAAAGTGAAAGCCATTGTGTGCATGGGTATTGATAATACCAAAATCCACGAAGCATTCGGAAAAGAGATGCAGTTGATCGTAAATACCGCCAGCGCCAAGGAAGCAGTACACGCCGCTTTTCACTTCGCAGACAAAGGCGATGCCGTATTGCTTTCGCCCGCATGTGCCAGTTTCGACCTGTTTAAGAATTACGAGGACAGAGGGAATCAGTTTAAAGAGGCAGTGAAGGAGTTGTAATGAGGAATTTTGGATGATGGATTTTGGATTTTGGATGAAATTTTCAATTCATCATTCATTAGAAAACCAGGTATTTATTAAAAATGCAAAAACTGCCTTCATATAAAAGGAACAAATAACCAATAAGATGTTGAATAAAAATTTTGAATTGGCCCATCAACCGCCCCATCCAAAATCCATCATTCAACATCCAAAATTTCCAAAGTGAACCAATTACTGAACAAAACACGCGGCGATAAAGTGATCTGGGCCCTGGTAATACTACTGGCGCTCACTTCCCTGCTCGTGGTGTACAGTGCCACCGGTTCACTGGCGTACAAGATGTATAAGGGCAACACGGAAGTGTACCTTTTTAAGCAGTTTGCGTTCATTATGGGCGGACTGGCCATCATCTTCTTCGCGCATAAAGTCAACTATACGATCTATTCGAAGGTTGCGAAGCTCTTATTTTTATTGTCAATACCGTTGCTGGCCTACACGCTTTTCTTCGGTGCAGAAATCAACAAAGGTAGCCGCTGGATCAAATTGCCGGTGATCAACATGACCTTTCAAACCTCCGATCTCGCGAAGCTGGCGCTGTTCATGTACCTCTCCAGGCTACTCAGTAAAAAGCAGGACGTGATCAAGGATTTCAAAACTGGGTTTCTTCCCGTGATTTTCCCGGTAGGAATTATCTGTATCCTGATTGCGCCGGCCAACCTTTCCACGGCATTGCTGGTAGGTGCCACGAGTTTGATGTTGTTGTTTATCGGAAGGGTTTCTTTCAAACATCTGCTACTGGTGATCGGCATTGCGCTCATCCCGGTTGGCATGCTGGTAACTGCGGCGGTGATCACACACAAATCGGAGGAGGGAACTCCTACCTCAGTGCGTACGGAAAAAAACAGGCTCACGGGCAGGGTTTCCACGTGGATATCCAGGGTTGAAAACTTCATCTATCCCAACAAGGAAGATGTGAGCGAAAGTAACTACCAGATCAACCAGGCCAAGATCGCAATCGCAAAAGGTGGTTGGGTAGGAAAAGGTCCGGGTAACAGCGAGCAAAGAAATTTCCTGCCGCACCCGTATTCAGATTTTATCTACGCGATCATCATCGAGGAGTACGGACTGATAGGAGGGGCGTTCATCTTATTCATTTATATGGTGTTCCTGTTCAGGAGCATTCGTTTGTTCAGAAAATGCCCGTATGCTTTTGGGGCCTTTCTGGCATTGGCGCTGAGTTTTACGCTGGTGATCCAGGCACTGGCGAACATGGCGGTGAACGTGAACCTGTTTCCGGTAACTGGGGTAACACTTCCTTTGGTGAGTATGGGCGGAACATCGTTCCTGTTTACCTGTTTGTCGATTGGGATTATACTCAGTGTAGCAAGGAACGTGGAGCAACTGGAAGGAAAAGCGCCGCCGGAAGGGGCAGAACAGGAGGGCGCAGCGGCAACAAACTAATATTGAAAAGAGGAGATAGAATAGCATGGGTCAACACAAAAAAATAATCATTGCAGGAGGAGGTACCGGGGGACATATATTCCCCGCGATTGCGATTGCGAATGCGTTGAAGAAGATGGATCCTGCCACTGAATTTTTATTTGTGGGCGCGAAGGGAAAGATGGAAATGGAGAAAGTGCCGCAGGCCGGTTACAAGATAGAAGGCATAGATATCGCGGGATTGAACAGAAGTTCTTTGATAAAAAATATTTCCCTTCCCTGGAAACTCATCAAAAGTTTTTTCCAGGTAAGAAGGATC
>CAMLPA010000067.1 GCA_946481605.1 uncultured Flavihumibacter sp.
GCCTGCTTAATCGAAATATTGTTCGCCAATGCGTACTCCACGCATTTTCTTAAATCCCATTTCTCCTGCGCCATTCCCTGGAAGGCGGCCAGCATAGTGATAAGGGTTAAAGGCAACAGTTGTCTTTTTCTCATGCAACAAATTTAAGTGTTCCCGGTACCCGGGAACGCTAATATTGATAAACGGTTAATGGTTTACACCGCCAAATTAACAAATTGTCATTATTCCCTGCATTTCTATCCGCCCCAGTTTACTTTTTCAAAGGCCTGCTCTAGGTCTGCCCATAGATAATCCGGCTCTTCGAGGCCTACGTAGAGCCGTAACATACGATGCACTTCGTTGGCCGGATCGAAATCGGCCGGCTCCAGCGAAGCGCATTTGGGCATGATGAGCGACTCGTGTCCACCCCAGCTCACGGCCATCATGATGCGTTTCAGTGCTTCACAAAACATGGAGACCTGCGCGTGGGTATGCGCTTTCACCACAAAGGTGAGCAATCCACCGCAGCCTTTCATCTGTTTTTTAGCCAGTTCGTATTGGGAAAATGACGGATGGAACGGGTAGATTATCCTCGAAACTGCGGGGTGTTTTTCCAGTTTTTCTATCAGTTCAAAGGCGGAAGCGGCACTTCTTTCCAGGCGCAGGGGCAGGGTTCTTAACCCCCGCAGCAACAGCCAGGCGTTAAAAGGTTGAATGCCTGCGCCGATGTTCAGGTATTCGCTTTCAAAAATCCGACGCATCATGGCGTGTGTTCCGGTAAGCACGCCCCCGAGGGTATCGCTGTGGCCGGAAATATATTTAGTGGCGGTTTGCATGGCAATATCAATACCGAAGTCAAGCGGGCGCTGCCATAGCGGCGTGCAATAGGTATTGTCTAAAATGGTAACGATGCCGCGGGGCCGGGCGATGCCCGCAATAAAAGCCAGGTCCTGCAGTTCGTAAGTCCAGCTATTGGGCGATTCCAGGTAAATGACCTTAGTTTCAGGCCGGATGGCCGCTTCTACTTCCGCATTGTTGGTGCCATCCACATAAGTGGTGTGTACGCCAAAACGGGGGAAGATTTCATCGAACATTTTCTGCGACCAGGTATAGGGTTTACGTACTGAGATAATATGATCGCCTGATTTCACCTGGGCGAAAACCGCCGCGAAACTGGCTGCAGCGCCATTGTTGAAAACCAGCGCATCTTCAGCGCCATCCAGTGCGGCCAGCTTCTTTCGCAGCATTTCCACAGTCGGGTTAAGCCCCCTGCTGTAAAGGTATCCACTGTATTCGTCCGCAAAAAGTTCTTTCAACTCCGCTACAGTGGCGGCTTTGAAATTACTGGTCTGCATAATGGGCGGCGCCACTGAGTTGTAATACAGTTCGCGCTCTTCGCCCAGTTCATTTAATATAAAAGAGATGTCCATCTATATTTTTTTTGAACCCTTCCAACCGGTTCTTTTCAAGATAAAAAACAACAACAGGAAAAAGAAAAATATGCCCAATCCATTTACAGCCGCCATGGGATCGTCCAGGAAAATACTTACTGCCACAAACAGATATGCCGCAATGAACAGCAGCGGCTGCAGCGGATACCACCCCATTTTATACACCTGGCTATTGCCTTCCCCCTCCTTTCTTTTTCGCAATACGAAGATGGTGGCCGCTGAAGTGGCCATACCGATACTGTCAATAAATATCGTGTAGTTCAGTATTTTATCGAAGGTCTGGGCGTAAAAAAGCGTAACGATACACAGTGCGGCAAACACCGAGAGCGCAGTGATTACCACCTGTGTCTTTGCGTTTTTTTGCTGAAAGAATCGGGGCAAAACACCGTCTTCGCTCATCGCAAAGATCACCCTGGGGTTGCTCATGAGCAACACATTCACGTAAGCCAACACGGAAAGAAAGAGGAGTACGGACAATACTGTGAATCCTTTTTCCCCGAAAAGTTGCCCAGCAAGTATGGCCGCTATGGATTCGGCACTTCCAAGATTTTGAAACCCGATGATGTGAACATAAGTAATATTAATCAGCAGGTACAACCCGATGATAATGGCCAATCCCAGGAAAATCCCTTTGGGCATTACGGATGCCGGATTTTTTACATCTCCTCCGAAATTGATCGTTTGCTGGTAGCCGCCATAAGTAAAGGACACGGCAATAAGGCAAATCCCAAATGCTTTTACCAGCGGCAACCAGCCATTGTGCGCTACGGCATTTGTGGTATTCGCGAAATTTCCGCCAGAAACCGGATCGGCCAGGAAAAGCGCAGAGATCAGCAACAGCACGAGTCCGATCTTTATTATAGTAAGCACATTTTGGGTACGCGCGCTCATCTTCAGTCCCATCAGGTTCACCCCGTAAAAAACAATGATACTTCCTGCGGCGATGAGCAACCTGATTACCGTAGTATCCGGGTGGTCCGGAAAGAGCACCGCGGCAATATACTCCGCACCAATCAGCGCTACCCCGGCTACGGAAGCGGCATTGGAAACAAGTATGATACAATTAATAGAGAAAGCAAGGGAGGGATGATAGGCGTAAGAAAATATTTTATAGTACCCCCCGGCCACGGGCAACCGCGAACCTATTTCAGCGAAGGTAAGTGCGCCACACAGGGCCACAATGCCTCCGGCGATCCAGGCGGCGAAGAATATCCAGGGAACACCGGCGCTGGCGGCCACTTTTACCGGCGTTTTGAAGATGCCCATCCCGATAACAAGGCTCACCACGATCATGGTGAGGTCGAAAAGGTTCAGTTGTTTGGTTGTACGCATGTTGGTGGGGGGAAATTACGGTAAAGTTTTAAAAACACGGCACACGGGAAACACCAAACACGGTGAAACCACGGTACCCGGTGGCGCCGTTATAGCGGTGCCACCGGGTACCGTGGTTTTCGGTTGGAACGTAAGGTGAAAATACTGTTGAGGCGAACAAACCCGGAGCGAAGGAAAAGCACGCTTTTGGGGTGAACCGGTGCCACCGACGTTGTTTTCTACCGGTGTTGGCAGGAAAAAACTTTGCGACCTCCGTTATTTTCTTCCGGATAAAAGGTGAAAACACACTGGTGCACGCGACTCAACACATGCCCCGGTTATTTTCCATTTGCTAATTACAAAGGGTATTCCCATCTTTGCAGCGACTTTGGTTCCCCCCTTACCGGGGGATTAAAAGGGAAGTCCGGTGTAAATCCGGCGCTATCCCCGTAGCTGTAAGTTTCCGGAGGAAAAATCTCCTCCAGGTGTTGGATCTTCATACCACTGGATTTCGCTCTCAAATAACGCGGCCGCGTGAAGATGTATCTTTTGAGAAGCCCTCCGGGAAGGTGTTCAACATGGAACGAGCCAGAAGACCTGCCAGGGTCCGTTGTTATCACGAGCTTTCGGGTGAAAAGCCGGAGATGGAAATTCTTTATTGCAAAGCGTTTTACATTTCTGTTGTTCATTTTTCCGGGGGTTCATAGTATTCATTTTAAAAGCACTATGACCATGAAACATTTATTCCTCGCAGGCGCGGCCCTGGCATTTTTTACTAACGCCAACGCACAGCAGGACACGAGCGTAGCGGCACTTAACGAAGTAGTTGTAACCGCAACAAAATTTCCGAGGAAACAGAATACTACCGGCAAGGTAATTACTGTTATCGACCAGGAAGAAATTAAAAGAAGCGCAGGGAAAACCCTGGGCCAATTGCTCAACGAGCAGGCTGGAATCACAGTAAACGGCGCACTTAACAATGCCGGCACCAACCAGTCGCTTTATATCCGCGGCGCCTCTTCCGGACGGGCGTTGATACTCCTTGATGGCATTCCGGTAAACGATCCTTCTCTGATCAATAATGAATTTGACCTCAACCTGTTCAATCTGAACAATATTGAGCGGATCGAAGTTTGTCGCGGCGCCCAATCCACATTATATGGCAGCGATGCCGTGGCAGGAGTGGTGAATATCATTACGACCAGAAAAGATGTAAGCAAACCAATTAACCTCAAGGCTTCCATTTCCGGAGGCAATTTCGGCTCATTCCGGGGCAATGCGCAACTTTACGGAAAAACGGGAAAGCTGAATTATACCGCCAGGTACGGCAAAACATATACCGAAGGTTTTTCCGCAGCATACGACAATAGTGGAAAAAATGATTTTGAAAATGACCGCTACAATGGAGATGTCGCAAACGCACAGTTGCAATACCAACTGACCCCCGAACTTTCATTAAGAAGCTTTATCCAATACAGCAAGTATAAAAATGGTATTGATGCCGGTGCATTCCAGGATGAAACCGACTTCACCAATACCAGCAAAAACCTGATAACCGGTGGGGGACTGCGTTACAACAAAAACAACATCTCGTTCGTAGCCAATTACCAATACAGCGATATTCGCAGAAATCTGCTCAATGACAGCCTGGATGTACCCGGTTTTGCAAAATTCTCCGATGACAAGTATTATGGCAAGGGCACATTCGTAGAAGCTTACGCGAGCATTGGACTTGGATATGGATTCACCTTGCTACAGGGCGCAGATTACAGGGCCAGCAGTATGAACAACCAGTACCTGTCCATTAGTTCTTTTGGCCCCTTCAGCAGTGAGTTTAAAGACACATCTCATAGCCAGGCATCACTGTACAGTTCCCTTTTTTACGCATCCAAAAACGAGCAGCTCAACATTGAACTTGGCGGACGCCTGAATGTGCACAGCAGGTACGGAAGCAATAGCACTTTCACCTTCAGCCCAAGCTATAACCTGAGCCCTTCTTTCCGCATTTTCGGAAGTATTGCCAGCGCATTCAAAGCGCCATCACTCTACCAACTTTATTCCAGTTATGGAGACAGGGAACTGAAGCCGGAAACTTCTACCAATTACGAAATAGGCATCTCTCAACAACATAATGTGATTCAAAACAGAATCGTTTATTTCCACAGGATTATCAAAAACGGCCTTGATTTCGACAATGTGAATTTTAAGTATTTTAATTTCAATGAACAAATTGTTAAAGGTATAGAGTTCGAATCCAGCATCAAACCCGTTGAACAATTTGCGCTCACATTGAATTACACTTATCTTAAACCCGAAGAGTCTTCACAAAGCCGTGTTACTTTCGCGGATACCTCTTACTCCTACTTACTCAGAAGGCCGCAACACCAATTAAATGCGACCGCTTCTGGGAAGTTCTTTAAAGCTCTTACCCTGGCCGTTAGTGGAAAATATGTTAGCAGCCGGTACGATGTGGGCGGATACAAAGCACAAGACATCAAACTAGGTGATTATTTTCTGCTGGGGGCCTATGCCGATTTCCAGTTGAACAATAAAATTAATCTGTTCGCAGATGCACAGAACATCCTTGGAAGAGAATTCTTTGATGTGCGTGGCTATAATTCAATTCCATTTATTATTTCCGGCGGTATCCGGATTGATCTTTAAATTAATACAGCAACTTATAAAACTATAAGTCATGCCTAAAAACATTCAACTCCCCACCTTCATCCTGCTGCTTTTTGTGAGCGTGGTAGCCGCTTCCCGCGTGGCATTCGGCCTGGGCGGTTCGCCTATGAGTACCCTCTCCCCCATCGGAGCGATGGCACTTTTCGGAGGTGCTTATTTCACGGAAAAATGGAAAGGATATGTATTCCCCCTGCTCACGTTGTGGATCAGCGATGTCCTGCTCAACAGGCTCGTATTCTTCCATGAATGGCAGTTGTTCTACGATGGTAGCGTCTGGACTTACGCGGCTTTCGCGATGATGACCTTTACAGGTTCCCTGCTGAAGAAAATCAATTTCAGGAACGTGTTCGCCGCCACCCTGTTCATCACCCTCATTCACTGGATCGTGACCGATATCGGGGTGTGGCAATCGGCTTATGCACTGTATCCCAAAACAGGGATGGGGTTTGTTGAATGCCTGATCGCGGCCATTCCTTATGAATTGAATTTCCTCGCCGGAACGGCTGTCTACGGAACCATCATGTTTGGCTCCGCCGAATACATGATCCGCAGAAAATCGCTCCAGGCGCAAAACGCATAAAATATTCCTATGCCAACCATTAGTTCTTTCCTTCCAGCCGCCACACAGATGATTTATGACATGCAACTGCAACACCTGCTGAAAGGCGTTACGTTTGAATGCCCTGCCGTTGCAGCAGCTCAGCCGAAAGTTGTGCGTTGCGTGCTGGAGGGAAAGAACTATTCCAGCATAGAGATTGATCGCATCTTCTCCGCAAGCAAGGCCGAAGGCCGAAGTCTGTATTATGTAGACGATGCGCTGCTGCAGTCTATCGCACCTGATATCATCTTCACACAGGATGTTTGCGAAGTATGCCAGATAGATACCGTTTGTACCGCCACAGCCGTTGCCAAACTGGAAAAACAGCCGGAACTCATCGCACTCACGCCGCAAAGTCTGGAAGACGTTTTCGCCACTGCTATTCAAATTGCCACCGCGGTGGGCATGGAAGAAAACGCATACCGCTACCTGGGCGCCCTCACCAAAAGCATGGACCACATCACGGACACGCTGCGCAAACACCGCGCACCTGTGCGTCGCGTGATGCTGATGGAATGGATAGAACCCGTATACAATTGCGGCCATTGGATACCGCACCAGATCAGCTATGCAGGTGGTGTTGACATGTTAAGCAATCCTTCCGGAGATAGTATTGTTACCCCCTGGGAGAAAATTTGTCGCTACGATCCGGAAGTGCTGGTGATCGCCCCATGCGGGTTCACCACAGAACGATCATTGGAAGAAATGCACCTGCTCACCCAACTTCCCGGATGGGAGGAACTGCTGGCGGTGAAAACGAACCGTGTTTTCCTCGCCGACTTCGATCTTTTCACCCAACCCAGCGCCTCTACGCTGGTGAACGGAATAGAACTGCTCGCCGGACTTTTTCACCCTGAAATATTACCCGTTCCGGAAACACTCACCAAACATTTCAGAACCATCGGCACTGTACACGCGTAAAATATTTCCATGGCCACCATTACATTCATCACCGGAGGAGCGCGCAGCGGAAAAAGCAGTTACGCACAGGAAAGGGCACTCGCACAAAGCATATCCCCGGTTTATGTTGCCACCGCGAAGGTGTGGGATGATTCCTTCCAGAAAAGAGTGGACAGGCACCGTACCGACAGGAACGAACGCTGGCGTACGTTTGAGCAGATGACCAACCTTTCGCAACTTCCGCTTCAGAAAGAAACCGTCGTGATTGATTGTGTAACCTTATGGCTCACCAATCTTTTCGCTCAGGAAAAAAACAACATTGAAAAATGCTTGCAGTTACTGAAGGAAGATATGGAGCAACTGCTGAAAACCGACAACCATTTCTTCATCGTATCCAATGAAATCGGCATGGGACTACACGCACATACCGAAGCGGGTCTACTTTTTACCGACCTTCAGGGCTGGGCCAACCAGTACATCGCCTCCGTTGCGGAAGAAGTAGTATTTATGGTGAGCGGGATTCCCCTCCACATTAAGCGGCCTGGATAAAATAAGCGAACGCATGAAAACATATTTCAACTGGAGCGGTGGAAAAGATTCATCTATCGCACTGTTCAGAATGATGGAAGCCGGCAATAAGCCAGAGTTGCTGCTTACCTCCGTGAATGCCACACACAACCGCGTTTCCATGCATGGCGTAAGAAGAGAATTGCTGGAAATACAGGCTTTGGAAACCGGCATCCCATTGGAAACCCTCGAACTTCCGGAACAGCCTGACATGAACACCTACAATACGTTGATGAGAGAGAAAATGAACGACCTGAAACAGCGCGGCTTCAGCAAAGCGGTTTTCGGTGATATTTTTCTTGAAGATTTAAAAAGATACAGAGAGGAGAAACTGGCAGAAGCCGGTATTGAAGCTGTGTTCCCGATCTGGAAAGAGTCTACCCGTTCCCTGGCCGAATATTTTATTAATGAAGGATTCAAAGCGATCATTGTTTGTGTGAACGAAAGATTGCTCGACAGTTCATTCTGCGGAAGGGAACTGGACCATTCATTTTTGAATGACCTTCCTCCAAATGTTGATCCCTGCGGGGAGAACGGAGAATTTCATTCTTACGTGTATGCGGGACCGGTATTCCGTAACGCTATCCCCGTTAAAAAAGGCGCACTGGTACACCGTACTTATCCGGTTCCTTCCGGCAATGACGCGGACAATTGTTATACTACGCCCATAAAAGAACAATACGGGTTTTATTTCCAGGATTTATTACTGTAATTTCCGCCCCATGAAATGGCAAATCACTGTACCGGATGAACAAATACTGCCCCAACTTCAAGACGCAATCAACAACAAGACCAAGCCACCCGGCGCATTGGGCAAACTGGAAGACATCGCCCTGCAATGCGGACTGATCCAGCAAACACTCAGCCCTTCCATCCGTCAACCGCATATCCTTGTTTTCGCGGCGGACCATGGCATCGCCGCCACAGGACTGGTCAATCCTTACCCACAGGAAGTGACCGCGCAGATGGTGCAGAATTTCTTATCAGGCGGAGCAGCGATTAATGTATTGTGCCGATCCAACAACATCTCCCTTAAAGTAGTCAATGCGGGTGTGAAAGAAAGTTTTCCTTTTACCGACCCCGCGCACCTGCTCATCAATATTCCTATAGATCAGGGCACAAAGAATTACCTGGAAGAAGCAGCCATGCGCTCCGAACAATGTATACATGCCCTTGAAACGGGCGCCACACTGGTGGAAGGACTTTTCAGTACAGGTTGCAACACAATCGGGCTGGGCGAAATGGGCATCGGCAACAGTTCTTCCGCCGCACTCATCATGCACGCACTTACGGGTATGCCGTTATCGGATTGCACAGGCAGAGGAACCGGGGCCGATGATGCCTTCCTTGAACAGAAAAGAAAAACACTGGAACTTGTTGCGGAAAAACACCGGTTGAATACCCTCGGAAATGACCCATTGAGAGTGTTGGAATACACCGGCGGTTTCGAGATCGCCATGATGACCGGCGCCTATTGTAAAGCAGCGGAACTGGGCATGATCCTGCTCGTGGATGGGTTCATCGCCACCACCGCATGGCTGATCGCTTATAAAATGTATCCGGCCATAAAGCACTACAGTATTTTCACCCACTGCTCCGCGGAAAAAGGCCATCAACAATTATTGAATGAAGTGGGCGGCATACCTTTGCTTCACCTGGATATGCGGCTGGGAGAAGGCACGGGCACAGCCATGGCAATGCCCATCATAAGAGCATCAGTAGATATACTGAACGAAATGGCGAGTTTCTCCTCCGCAGGCGTATCCGGGAAAAGAGATTGATTGATTATTCAGAAAAGGAGATGGTATGAAAAAGGAGTTGATGGTATTTTTTAACGCAGTCATGTTTCTTACCCGCATCAGGGTGCCGGCATTTGTGCAGCACCAGCCGGAGTTTCTACAGCAAACCCCGCGCTACTATCCCATTACGGGTATGATTGTGGGCGCATTGGCAACAATGTCTTTCCTTGTGGTGAACAGGTACATCTCACCCGACCTTGCTATTGTAGCATACATGGTCACCAGCATACTGACCACAGGTGCTTTCCACGAAGACGGCTTCGCCGATGTGTGCGACGCCTTCGGCGGCGGATGGACCAAAGAAAAGATACTCACCATCATGAAAGACAGCAGGCTCGGCACCTTCGGCGTTACCGGGCTGATCGCTGTATTGTGTACGAAGTTTCTCCTGATCAGATCGTTGCCTTTGTTCAATCCCGAATCTGTTGCAGCGGGCGGCAACCCCATCAGCGGCTATCTGTTTATCACCGGCGTGTTTCTCGGCGCGCATGGCATCAGCCGGCTGATGCCGCTGCTTACGCTTCAGCGGTTTGAATATGTGGCCGATCCGGACCAAAGCAAATCAAAGCCCATGGCCAACAGGAGACCCGGCTGGACCAACCTGCTGATCGGATTATTAACCATCATCCCCGTTTTTTACTTAACAGGATGGCTCTTCGCCTGGGTAATGCTCCCAATGATATGGGCTACGTTTGAAATGAGCCGTTACTTCAAAAAATGGATCGGAGGATATACGGGAGATTGCCTGGGATCTATACAACAGATCACGGAAATCATTTTTTACCTGGGCATCCTCCTCACCTGGAAATACCTTATATAATGGGCATCTACCTGATACGACACACCACACCACTGGTGGAAAAAGGCACCTGCTACGGACAACTGGACCTTGACGTTACAGAGGCGTTTCGGGAAGAAGCTGCATTGATCAAAGCAACGTTGCCGCCGGCTATCGGGAAGGTATTCACCAGTCCGTTGCAACGTTGCAGGAAACTGGCCGAACATCTTTTCCCCACGCATGCGCTGCACCATGAACCCGCGCTCATGGAAATCAATTGCGGGGTTTGGGAAGGGCTGCACTGGGACAATATTCCACCTGAAGAAGTGCGTCCGTGGATGGAAGATTTCGTCCATACCAAAATTCCTGGCGGAGAGAATTATGTGGAAGTCTTTGAAAGAACGGTGTCACGGTTCAATGAAATTATTTCCCAACACCCTTCTTGCGCCATCATCACCCACGGGGGCGTGATACGCAGCATACTTTCCCATATCACCGGCACGGCGTTGAAAGATTCTTTTTCGAAATTCCAACTTAACTACGGGTGCGTGGTGAAAGTACAGCATACGGAAAATGGCCTCGAACATGAAGTAATCCAGAACATTTTCAGAACGAAGGAGCAACACAAACCTTCCTCTGTATAATGCTTCGCCTAGTGTGATGTGTCGAACCACGTCCATATCGGGCAGCACAAACCATCCTCCGTATAATGCCCCGTTTTACCTAAATTGTGTAAAACACCCACGCATGAACGTTCAGATCGACACCATCCTCACGCTTACCTTCACCCTGTTCGCGGTGATAGACATTGTGGGTTCCGTGCCATTGCTTATTTCGCTGAAGGAAAAACTCGGGGGCATCCGGGAATTCAGGGCCACCGCCATTTCCGGCGGCCTGATGATCCTCTTCCTTTTCGCGGGAGAAAGTTTCCTGAACCTCCTTGGCGTGGATGTCCGCTCCTTCGCGGTGGCGGGCTCCATCGTGATTTTCATCCTGGGACTGGAAATGATCCTGGGCATCGAATTCTTTAAAAGTGAAGGCGATGCCAAATCGGGCACCGTGGTACCCATTGCCTTTCCGCTGATCGCCGGTTCAGGAACACTCACCACGATCATTTCCCTCCGCGCCAACAACGACGAGGTTCCTATCCTGATCGCTATCGTCCTTAACCTTGTGATTGTTTATACCGTGCTCAAATCGCTTAACCTCATAGAAAAATTACTTGGAAAAGCAGGATTGCTTGCCGTACGTAAATTTTTTGGCGTAGTTTTGCTGGCCATTGCGGTAAAAATATTCAGTTCGAACGTTGGAGAACTGATTAAATAAGGGCCTTGTAGTACAATGGATAGTATAAGAGTTTCCGAAGCTCCAGAT
>CAMLPA010000068.1 GCA_946481605.1 uncultured Flavihumibacter sp.
GCTTTGCAGGACGTATTCAACCTGAATCTTTTCGGCACGGTACTGCCTTCTATGGTGTTCGGAAAGCACATCGCCGCGGCAGGCGGAGGCAGTATCGTAAATATTTCGTCGATTGCCGCGCAGCAGGTACTCACGCGTGTTCTGGGCTATTCCCTGGCCAAAGGTGCCGTGGATAATTTCACCCGCTGGATGAGTGTGGAACTTGCCTTGCGCAAATACAACAATACAAGGGTGAATGCCATCGCCCCGGGCTTTTTCCTGGCCGAACAGAACAGGAAATTGCTCCTGAATGATGATGGATCACTTACGCCGCGCGGACAAGCCGTTATTTCCAATACGCCGTACGGCAGGTTCGGCAATCCGAACGAACTCACGGGCGCGTTGGTTTGGCTGCTGAGCGACGCATCTGCCTTCGTAACTGGGGAAATCATCCGTGTGGATGGTGGCTTTGGCGCATGGTCCGGCGTTTAATTCAGCCGGAATCCGTAAATTCCACTACTTCAAATCATCTTATTCATCCATAAATCACGACTTCCATTATGAAATTTGCACAAACCTGGCGCTGGTTCGGTCCCGGCGACCCCGTTTCTCTCCGCGATGTACGCCAGACAGGCGCCACTGGTATTGTTACCGCACTCCACCAGGTGCCACACGGTGAAGTATGGACTACGGAAGAAATCCGGAAAAGAAAAGAGATGATCGAAGCCGCAGGACTTACCTGGGATGTGGTGGAAAGTGTGACCATACACGAATCCATCAAAACACATACCGGCGACTATAAAAAATACATCGGTTTCTACAAAGATTCCCTGCGCAACCTCGCTGCTGAAGGCATTAAAATCGTAACCTACAATTTTATGCCCGTGAACGACTGGACCCGTACCAACCTGGATTATCCCATGCCCGATGAATCGAAGGCGCTGTATTTTAACTGGGTAGACCTGGCGGTTTTCGATATTTATATTCTGAAAAGAGACAATGCTTCAGACAGCTATCCCGCTGATATCCTGAAAGAAGCCGAACAGCGCCACGCATCTTATTCCAAAGAACAACTGGAAGAACTCGCGGGCATCGTGATGTTCGGTATTCCCGGCGAAAAGAAATCGACCGTAGCGGAAATGCGCGAGAAACTGAAGGTGTACGACGGTTTCTCTCATGCCGATTTGCGTGGGAACCTGAAATCATTCCTTTCCGAAATTGTACCTGTGGCCGATGAACTCGGAATGCAACTTGCCATTCACCCCGATGATCCTCCGTTCGATATTCTGGGTTTGCCCCGTGTAGTGAACAAGCAGGCTGATTATGATTATATCCTGGGCGAAGTGCCAGGCGCTTCCAATGGCGTTTGCTTTTGTACCGGTTCTTTGGGCGCCTCTCCGCAGAACGACCTGGTGGATATGGCCCGGAAAATAGGCGACAAAGTGCATTTTATTCACTTGCGTAATGTGAAGAAAGACGCGCAAGGCAACTTTTTTGAAGATGACCACCTGGGCGGAGACGTGGACATGTACGCCGTGATGAAGGAACTCCTGAAGATTCAACAAGGTAAACCTGCGCCAATACCATTCCGTCCGGACCACGGACACCAGATGATGGACGACCTCACGAAAGTGACGAATCCTGGTTATTCCGCCATTGGAAGGATGCGCGGACTTGCGGAGCTTCGTGGACTGGAACTAGGTATTTGCCGGGAGAACGGCTGGTAATTCACGCTAAAAATAACGAACATGCAAGCCACTGATATGATGCAGGAAGGGAAACCTTTCCTGCATCCCGATTTTCTGCTGGAATCGAAATTAGCTTCCGAACTGTACCACGATGTGGCGGCGGATATGCCCATCATCGATTACCACAACCATCTTTCACCCGCTGATGTGGCCAACAACAGGCGCTTCGGGAACATGACGGAAATCTGGTTGCATGGCGACCACTATAAATGGCGGGCCATGCGGGCGAATGGGATCAATGAGACATTCATCACCGGTAAAAGTTCAGATCAGGAGAAGTTCAGGCACTGGGCCGCTACCGTGCCACGTACCCTGCGCAACCCGCTGTACCATTGGTCGCACCTCGAATTGCTGAACCCTTTCGGTATAAATGAATTGCTCAATGCCGCCAATGCCGATGCGGTTTATAACCGTTGCAACGAAGTTTTGAAAGATTTTCCCGTTCAAACACTACTGGATCATTATAAAGTAAGCTGGTTGTGCACCACCGATCATCCGCTGGATGACCTGGCGTTTCACCAGAAGGCTGAAGCGGCAATTCCCGGTAAAATGTTGCCAGGTTTTCGTCCCGATGCCCTGCTGGACTTTAGTACTCCATTAAAATTCACCGCTTCAAAAGAAGGGTTGGAAAAGGCAACGGGAAAGGATATCCGTAATCTGGCAGATTATATCGATGCTTTCCTGCAGCGTGTACAATATTTCCACGACAATGGCTGTCGCATCAGCGACCATGGTTTCGGCGCCATGCCACAGTTGGCGAACGATGCGGCTGGTCTGGATAAAGCTTTTACGCAGTTGCAAGAAGGTAAAACGATCAGTGCCGATCAGGCCGATCAGCTCCGTGGGTTGATCCTCCTGGAATTGTGCCGCAAATACCACCAATTGGGCTGGGTGCAACAATTTCATGTAGGCGCCATCCGCAACAACAATACACGTTTGGGCACATTATTGGGTGCTGATGCGGGAACGGATTCCATCCACGATCTCCCGCAGGCGGAGAGAATGGCCGCGTTTCTCAACCAATTGGATACGAGCAATCAACTGGCGCGTACGGTTATCTATAACCTGAATCCCGCTGATAATGCGGTTTTCGCGACCATGGCCGGCAACTTCCAGGACGGCAGCATTCCAGGGAAAATACAATGGGGGGCGGCCTGGTGGTTCCTTGACCAGAAAGATGGTATGGAGGAGCAGTTCAAAGTATTGTCGAATATGGGACTGGCAAGCCGGTTCATCGGGATGCTCACCGATAGCAGAAGTTTTCTTTCCTTCTCCCGCCATGAATATTTCAGAAGAATACTCTGTAATTTACTGGCAGATGATGTGTTGAAAGGACTGATTCCTTCCGATAAGCAGATGCTGAAAGAACTGATCCGGGGCATCTGTTATGAAAATGCGCGGGAATATTTTTCTAAAGAATAATAAGGTTGGAAACGTTTTCAATTCGTAACTTTCCAACCTTTACAGCAATTTTCGATTATAAAATTTAACTTTCAGTCTCTTTTACTGAGAAATTTTCAGAACGGAATTGCCGGAATTTTACATTTACTGTTGAACGATCACGCTATGCAACCAACTGTATTCTGCTTCGGAGAACCCATGCTCCGGATCATGCCCGATGCGCAAAGCAGCGCAGCTACTATCTACAAAGGAGGCGCTGAACTGAATGTGGCCACCGGATTGGCCCGCTGGAACTTTCCAGTTGAATATGTTTCTGCGATGCCCGATAATGCACTGGCAAATCAGTTTATTGGTCTGATGAATGGAAACGGTATCGCTACCACATACATGCTCCGAACCGGCGACCGCCTCGGCACCTACTACCTGATGGGAGGAACCGACCTCCGCAACCAGGTGGTGTACGACCGTAAATATTCTTCCTTCGGCATGCTGAAAACAGGACAGTTCAACTGGAACGATATCCTCCAGGAAAATGGATGGCTGCACCTTACCACCATCAATCCTTCATTGTCCGACGAACTGATGGACGTTTGTATTGAACTCACTTCAGCCGCACAGGCAAAGAACATGCGCATCAGTATCGACCTTAATTTCAGGCCCGCACTCTGGAAGAACCGGACTATACCGGTGGAGAAATTCAGGCAACTCGTGAAGCCGGTGCACCTGTTGTTCGGGAACATCTGGTCGGCGGAACAACTACTCGGAATCCCCGTAAAGGCGCAGATTCAGGCAGATAGCGGGATAGATGAAACTGTGGAAGCCGCGGCGCATTGCAGCGCTGAACTGGAAAAGATCATCCCTTCGCTGAAATACACGGCATTCAGTTTTCGTTTTACGGAGCAACTGCCGGGCAAATACATGGCCACCATTCATTCTGGTAGTGAATATGCTGTTTCTCAGATTCATTTTATTGAGGAGATCGTGGACAAAGTGGGCAGTGGCGACAGTTGCATGGCCGGGCTGATCGCCGGGTGCATCAGGGGGAACGAGTTGCAGGAGATCATTGATTTTGCAGCGGCAGCAGCCGTTTCTAAATTAGGTCAACCAGGCGACTGGAACCTGTGGTCTGCGGAACAAATTGAAAAACTTATTACTAAAGTCGTATAACCATGAACGTTATTGAGCAGATAGAAAAGGACCGGTTGGTGCCAGTATTTTTTGATGCTGATCCCGCAAGGGCCACGGCTGTACTGGAACAATGTTATGCCGCGGGCATCCGTTCTTTCGAGTTCACCAACAGGGGCGCCAATGCCGCTGAGGTATTTACCATTCTGAAACAGAAAGTGAAAGAATCGATGCCGGGAATGTTCCTCGGAATCGGTACGATCTGGAATGAGGAAGAAGCCGAACATTTCATTAACCTGGGCGCTGAATTCGTGGTTTCCCCCGTCGTGAACCCCGCCGTGGCCGATGCCTGCGCCCGCCATCATATTCCCTGGATGCCCGGTTGCATGACGCCTACCGAAGTATATCAGGCCAAAGTTTCCGGCGCTTCCGTAGTGAAGATATTTCCGGGAGCAGTAATGGGCCCTGCATTCATCAAATCACTGAAAGCTGTTTTTCCCACCATGAAATTCATGGTAACAGGTGGCGTAACTACAGAACACGATTCGTTGAAGAAATGGTTTGAAGCGGGTGTTACCGCTGTTGGTATCGGAAAAGAATTGTTGCAGAAAGAAGTGCGTGAAACCTTCGGGTTTATTCAATCCATATAAAAAAGAACCGCTTGCCCAAACAACCCGATAGCACCATACTGGACATTGCCGCGTTGCTGAAACTTTCTCCTGCAACGATTTCCCGTGCGCTGAACAACCATCCTTACGTAAAGGAACATACGAGAAAACTGGTTTTGGAAGCCGCTGAAAAACTGGGGTACAGAAGGAATATCCTCGCTTCAGGCTTACGCAACAGGAAGACGAACACCATCGGGATGATCGTTCCCCGCATCTCCATGTTCTTCCATGCCGCGGTAATTACAGCAGTACAAACAGCGTTGTACAACCACGGATACCAATTGATCATCAGTCAATCCAACGACGATCCTGCACTGGAGAAAGAACTGCTGGAAACCTTCCATGCCTCAAGGGTGGAAGCGGTGCTGGTGGCCTGTTGCCTGCAAACAACAGATTTCTCGGTTTTCGATAAACTCAGTAACAATGGTACGCCCGTTCTTTTTTACGACCGCGTTCCAGGAGCAGACGCTGCCGTAAATATGGTGCGAGGAGATGATGTGCGTGGCGGATACCTCGCGGGTAGCCACCTCGTGGAAACAGGATGTAAACGGATCGCGCACATCAGTGGACCCGTTTCCAGTAATTTATACCGGGACAGAAAAAAAGGATTCCTGCAAGCCATGGAACAGCATGGCGTTCCCGTTCGTGAAACATGGATATTCCACCACGACCTCACGTATGCCAACGCCAGAGCCACACTCGAAAAACTTTTCTCCGGCACCGAAGTGCCCGATGGTATTTTCACCGCCAATGATGTAACCGCACTGGCCGTGCTGGAATTCGCCAAGGAAAAAGGAATAGCCGTACCAGGCGCACTGAAGATCGTCGGCTATTCCAATGATCCGCGCTCCGCCATCGTGAGTCCTGCCATCACCACCATAGAACAGTTTCCCGAACAGGTAGGTGTGATGGCTGGGGAAACCTTACTGGAATTGTTAAACAAAAACACCGGGCATTACCAACAGGTTCATAAAGAAGTGATTACACCCGTTCAACTGATCCGCAGGATGAGCACCTGATAAATGCAGTATTTTTCTGAAAACGTTTTCATATTTTTACCATCCTTTAAACTTACTACAATATGAATTTTGAGAGCAGGTGGGCCATCGGGCCTTCAGAAGCAAAAAAAATGGATACGCAGGCGTTGAGAGCTAACTTTCATATCGGAGGGCTTTTTCAACCTGATCAGATCAATATTGTGTTGTCGCATTACGACCGCTTCATCACCGCAGGTATTATGCCGGTAAAAGGAATATTGAAACTGGAAGCGCCGGAAAACATCAAAGCGCCTTATTTCCTGGAAAGAAGGGAACTCGGTCTGATCAATGTAGGTGGAAAAGGAATCGTGACTGCTGATGGCACCACGTATGAGATTGGTTACAAAGAAGCGCTGTACCTGGGTAAAGGCATTCAGGAGGTAACATTTGCCTCTGCCGCTGCCGATGCACCCGCTAAGTTCTATATGAATTCCACACCTGCGCACCAGAGTTATCCTTCCGCGCATATTACCCGTGAAAAAGCGGACATCGTGGAACTGGGCGCGCCGGAAACCGCCAACCACCGCGTCATCAATAAAATGATCGTGAACAGTGTAATCCCCACCTGCCAGTTGCAGATTGGTATGACGGAACTGAAATCAGGCAGTGTATGGAACACCATGCCTGCGCATACCCATGACCGTCGGATGGAAGTATATTTCTATTTTGAAGTACCGGAAAACCAGGCTGTATGTCATTTTATGGGAGAACCCCAGGAAACAAGGCATATCTGGATGCAGAACGAGGAAGCGGTGATTTCTCCCAACTGGTCCATCCATTCCGGAGCGGGTACTTCCAATTATACCTTCATCTGGGGTATGGCAGGGGAGAACCTTGATTATGGTGATATGGACCATTGCAAGATCACTGAACTCAGATAAATACATGCATATATGAAAAAGATAACCTTATTTGGCGCCGCAAGCCTGTTGCTGGCAGCATGCGGTACAACCGGGCAAACGAAAATCAGTCTGTCCAATCCGTCCGCCTTTGAAAGAAAAGCGGAAGTAGTGGAACTTCCCTGGGCATCCGTGCTTAAGAAGTATCCCGCATTGGATACCACGCAACTGAAAGTGACAGATGCCGGCTCAGGAAAAGAACTTGTTTACCAGATCGAATACAAAGGGGAGCAATCTCCTGTTAACCTGCTGGTGCAGGTGGATATCCCCGCTTCAGGTTCCACCACCATTGCATTGGAAAAAGGAAAACCTTCATCCGTAGCACCGTTAACTTATGGAAGATATGTGCCGGAACGCCTGGATGATTTCGCCTGGGAAAACAACCGCATCGCTTTCCGTATGTATGGCAAAGCGCTGGAATCCACACCTAAAGACAATGCTTATGGCGTGGATGTATGGAGCAAACGTACACCCGCATTGATCATCAATAAATGGTACAAAACAGGTGACTACCACAAAGACAATGGAGATGGACTCGATTATTATAAAGTAGGACGCACATTGGGTGGAGGTGATCTTGCGCCTTACACTGCAGACAGCATCTGGTTCCCGCTGAATTACCGTACCTGGAAAGTACTGGACAACGGTCCGCTCCGCACTACATTCGAACTGGGCTACGAACCCTGGAATGTAAACGGACGCACCGTTAAAGCTGTTAAAAGAATTTCACTGGATGCGGGCAGCAGCCTCAACAAAGCCGCTGTTACTTATGAGACTTCAGACAAAAATCCTTTGGATGTGATCACCGGTATCACCAAAAGACCGGAAGCAGGTGGAAACACTGTAACAGATGCAGCCATAGGATTAACCGCTTACGAAGAACCGGCGCATGGCGAAGACGGGGTGATTTTCCTCGCTACCCTGGCCGCTAAAAAAGCCGAAACAACGGAGTTCAAACAGCACCTGGCCACTAAAATGCAGGCGGAGAGCGGCAAACCAGTCGTGTATTACTTTGGCGCATCCTGGAACAAAGCGGGTTATTTCAGTTCCAATGATGCCTGGGCCAACTATGTGCGCAATTTTTATCAAAGGACACAAGAACCGATTCAAATCAAATTCTAATCATGAGTGTACTGCAAACATTTGATCTTACCGGGAAAACAGCCCTGGTAACCGGCTGCAAACGCGGCATCGGAATGGCGATGGCCGTGGCTTTGGCCGAAGCGGGCGCTGATATTATAGGCGTATCCGCCACCCTGGAACTTTCAGGAAGCCAGGTGGAGAAAGAAGTCCTTGCAACGGGCAGGAAATTCCACGCCTACCAGTGCAATTTTCAGGACAGGGCCGACCTGTACCGCTTCATTAAAGAAGTGCAGGAAGCCCATCATGTGGATATTCTGGTGAACAATGCCGGAACCATCCTCCGCAAACCAGCCGCGGAACATCCCGATGAATACTGGGATGAAGTGATTGCCATCAACCAGACCGCTGCATTCATCCTCACCCGGGAATTCGGGGCGAAGATGGTGGAAAAGGGAAGTGGTAAAGTGGTCTTTACGGCATCGCTGCTCAGTTTCCAGGGCGGCATCACTGTGCCTGGTTATGCGGCCAGCAAAGGTGCCATCGCCTCCCTCACCAAAGCCTTCGCGAACGAGTGGGCAGGTAAAGGGGTGAATGTGAATGCCATAGCGCCAGGTTACATTTCTACTGATAATACCGCCGCCCTCCGGGCCGATGAAAACAGAAGCAAATCTATCCTGGACCGTATCCCCGCCGGAAGATGGGGTGAACCTTCCGATTTTAAGGGCCCCGTTGTTTTCCTCTGCTCCAACGCAGGGGCTTATGTGCATGGTACCTTACTCACGGTAGATGGCGGATGGATGGGACGATGAACTTTAAAGCTTAAAGACTTGTTAATAAATTCCTGCAAAGGCGTGCTCCACAGCGCGCCTTTGTTATTTGCGGGAATAAGATTTGCCGTCTCCCGATAGTTTGGATGCTAAACAACGTCTAATTCCCCTTCATTGAAAGTGTGTAAGGATGATTAAAATTTACCGGATGAAAAATTTGTGCCTCTTCGTAATTGCCAGTATTTACAGTGTATCGCTCTTCGCCCAGCCTCCGGGTCAGGATGGCCCTCCGAGGGTAAAAGATGGCAAATTGTATGGAAGAATCACCGATGAAAAAACAAAAAAAGGAATAGATGCCGCCTCCGTTCAATTGTTTGTTGTTAAGGAACAGGACGGTATTTTTAAAGATAGTCTCGTAAGAGGCATGCTCACCAAACCCAATGGCGATTTCAGTTTTGAAGGATTACCACTGAAAGATAGCCTGAAAATGATGCTCAGCGCCGTAGGCTACGCTTTCATGGAATACGGATTGGATCCCATCGGGGAAACGGGCGCAAGAGATGCGGGCAATATTAAACTTGCCCCCGAAGCTGCTGTACTCGACAATGTGACCGTTACCGCCAGCCGCCCCACTATGCAGATGGGCATCGACCGGAAAGTGTTTAACGTTGAGAAGAACCTGATGGCTACAGGTGGAACAGCGGTGGACATTATGCGCAACATTCCTTCCATTACCGTAGACGTGGAGGGGAACATTGAACTCCGGAACAGTACGCCCCAGATTTTTATTGATGGAAGGCCCACCATTCTTACTTTGGAGCAAATTCCTGCCGATAACATTGAGCGCGTTGAACTCATTACCAATCCATCCGCGAAATTCGATGCGGCCAGCGGCGGCGGTATCATCAACGTGATCCTCAAAAAGAACCGAAGACTCGGTTTCAACGGTACCGTATCCGCAGGTATCGGAACGCCGGAAGTCCTGAATGGCAATGCGAACCTGAATTTAAGAGAGGGCAAATTTAATTTTTTCCTGAGTGGGGGACTTAACCAGTCAGGTGGTGTGGCCCGGGGAGAAACTTTCCGCCAGAACAAAGTGAACGGCGTTACCGACAATTTCTTCAACCAATACAACCGCAACGAACGCGACCGTAAATTCAACAACATCCGGTATGGGATCGACTATTTCCTGGACAACAGGAACACGCTCTCCATCTCTCAGAACCTTACCGATGGCCGCTTCGCCAACCGCGAGACCCAGGACCAGGAATACTTGAACAGCGCAGGTGTTCTTGAAAGAACCGGTTACCGCGTTTCCAGCGGAAGAAATGGTTTTAAAAGGAACAACATTCAGCTCAATTATAAACACCTGTTTAATTCCTCCGGTAAAGAACTTACAGCCGACGCGACTTACAACGCCGGAACAGGCACCAACACCACTAATATCCTGAACACTTATACTAATGCAGATGGTACGGAGTATGCTTCTCCCAGTAACGTTAGAAATACGGGTTCCAGCGACAACGATCAGTGGACATTCCAACTGGATTATGTGAATCCGATCAATGATACCCGCAAAATCGAGACTGGTCTGCGCAGCTTCATCAACAACAGCAACAGCATGTTCAGCACTTTCTCCATCGATAACGGCGGCGCTGAAACCAAACTTCCACTGAGCAATAATTACTCGTTCCGCGAACTCGTTCATGCGGGATACTTTACTTATACCGATCAATTCAAAGGGATCGGCTACCAGGCTGGCTTAAGAACGGAAATATCCGATTTTGAAGGAACACTGATTGACAGCGCCCGCACCTTCGGTTACAAATATCCGAATCAACTGAAAGATATATGGGATGCGCTTTTCCCCAGCTTGTACCTTTCCAAACAGGTGAGTGAGAATACCGAACTTCAACTGAACTACTCCCGCCGCATCCGTCGTCCCGGTTTCCGCCAGGTGAATCCCTTCATTGATATCAATGATCCGGTAAACCTGCAGCAGGGTAACCCCGAACTGCGTCCCGAGTTCACCAATTCACTGGAGTTTAATTTAAGTCAGCAGTATAAAAAAGGCAATTTCCTCGGTGTCATCTATTACCGCAACAACAACGGTGATATCACCCAATACAGCGATACCATCAGCGCGGCGCAGTACCAGCAACTGAACAACGCGGCCGTTGATCCCAACGCCATCCTGAATACTTACATCAACGCGCAAAGCACCAACAGGCTGGGCCTGGAACTTACTTTACAACACAAGTTCACCCGCAATTTTGATATCGTACCCACCATGAACTTCCAGTACAGGAAAGTGAATGCCAATGTGGGCGACCTGAACCTGAGCAACGAAGGTTTCAACTGGGAAAGTAAACTGATCGTGAACTACAAGATCACCAACGCTGCTCCCGTTTTCAACAACCTCGGCTTCCAGATCACAGGCGAATATGAATCTCCGGAGATCATCCCGCAGGGCAGAAGGAAAGAGCAATATGGTGTGGATTTCGCGATGCGTAAAGACCTGTTTAAAGACAACAAAGGGAACATCACTTTCGCAATCGATGATGTGTTCAACTCCAAACGCTTCGGTACCATTTACGATACCGATGCTTTCTACCAGGATTCTTATCGCCGTTGGCGTGTAAG
>CAMLPA010000069.1 GCA_946481605.1 uncultured Flavihumibacter sp.
TGCTGCCCTTTGCGGAAACGCAGTACAAAGCGATGGGTGCGTTGCTGAACGAGGAACTGATTGCTGCCACCACGATCCGCAATTTTTTTCCCACTTTCCAGATGCAGGAAGCATACCGTAAAGTAGCGGAGGAGGATCCGCATTATGTGAATCCCTGGAGTGATGGCGCCGAATGGAGTGCTCATTTTGAATTTATGTTCGGGGCAGGTGAAATTGCGCCGGCTTATTGGATCAGGCTCCGCACCATGCTGGATGCCTGGAGAAAAAGACTGGTCGCCACCAATAAGCTGGTGGAGGATGTGTTTGAGTGGAGCGCTGTGTCGGTGGAGAAGGATGCCGTTCGTTACAAGGACATTGAGGCGGAATACATCGTTTGTTGTGATGGGGTTTCCGCTTTGGATAACCCGTATTTTTCACGACTGCCCTTCGCCCCAAATAAAGGGGAAGCATTGTTGGTTTCCATACCCGGATTGCCAGGCGGAAATATTTACAAAAAGGGGATCACACTGGTGCCCTGGGATGAACCGGGTGTATTCTGGGCAGGCTCTACTTATGAACTGCGGTTCTCCGATCCTGGCCCAACGGAACAATTCAGGTCGAATACTTTGCTGCAATTGAAGCATTTTCTGAAATTGCCTTTCGAGGTGATTGATCATTGGGCCGCTGTGCGTCCTGCCACGGTGGAACGAAGGCCTTTTGTGGGGTTTCATCCGCTGTTTCCAAGGGTTGGGATACTCAATGGGATGGGCACCAAAGGTTGTTCGCTTGCGCCCTGGTTCGCGAATGAGCTAACTGCATATATTACAGACAATACGCCCATTACGCCGCAGGCGGCGGTGGATCGTTTCCGGGGCCTGCTCACCAAACAATTCAACTGATACCGATATGGAAGAAAAGAAACCTGCTTATACTATTCCGGCGCGTTTTCGTCAACTCGAGAACCTGCATATCCTTTTCTGGCTCATTAAGGATCTTTGTTGGTGTCTTTTGTTCAAGCCGTTGGGCATATTTATGATTCTTCCTACCATTTCAGTGGCGCTGTTCATCACCTGGCGCAACCGGCGCATATTTTCAGAATTAATGCACAACCTCGCCATCTCCCTGTGGATCGTAGCCAACAGCATCTGGATGATCGCTGAATTTTATGAAGTAGATGAGCAGGTGAAGCCATATTGTGTGATCCCATTTTCATTGGGGTTGGCGCTGTTGCTGTATTATTACATTGTGTATAAGATGATGCTGAAGAAAGGGAAGGATGTGGTGGTAGAAACGGAGGAGCGGCTGGGGTGAAGGAGCGCGCTTCCCTTACTGCACATGCCCTTTGGATATTTTCCAGATATATCCGTCTATAACGTAATGGGTGATCTGCGGCACAGCAAGCGCTGGTACCAATACCGTGAGCAATTCTTTACCTGGCATGAACCGGGCCGCTTGCAGGAACGAAAATGTTTCCCCATGTTCATGCCAAACAAATGTATCCCACAACGCTTCTTCTGTAAAAGCGAGCAACAGAATACATCCCAGGAATAAAAATATGCCCGGCTGGCTGAACACGTTCTCCGAAAGCCTGCTTAATCCTGGCTTAAACAGTTGTATATCTTCTGTTGCAGACACTTCTTTCCGCATTCTTTCTTTTCTTCCCGCTATCCAAACCAATGCCATGTAAGGAATACCGTGGGACACCACATTGAGCAGGGTAAAACTCAGGTCCCCGTTCAAATGAACGATCCCTACATACCAGGACAACGCAGTTCCCCATACAACGCCATTCCGCGGAATATTGACTTGCTTATACCGTAAAAGAATGATCAGCTCTTTTACAAGATAAGTTATCAATATTATAAGATAAGGATACAGCAATATGCTGTTCATTACCGGCCATTTCAACAACATGAAATCTCCTTCAATGAACCAGTGGAACTTCCTGTCTCCTTCAAAATGCCAGAACAATATCGGATACAATGTTGCGGCATATATTGTAACCTTATCTATCACGCGATACGCTTGCTGTCCATTTTCTTTCCGGCCGTAAAGACGAAGAAAACCATATTGCTGGCGGATGAAATGATACACGGCCAGGTAAGCCAGTAGTCTCCAGAACAGCAAGCTGCTGAACGAATACAAAATTACGCCTGCAACAAATGCAAATACCGGGATGAGGATTAAACGGGTGCGTTGTTCAGTGAAAATACGGGTTTCAAAATAGGTGCGAAAGAGGGTGCTGTAAACATGGGATACATCGATGCAAAGCACTAATACCACCCAACTCCATTCCGGCAGCGCGTTGTTGCCGGTGAACCAATATGGGAATAATGCAATGATCAGAAGGCATACAAAAGGTGGGCCTATAATGAATAAGAGATCGGTCCATGATTTGTATAGCCAGGGCTGCTTTTTCATAGCGTGCTGATAAGGGATTTGGCGGCATGATAACCCTGATAGAATCCTTCTTCAAAAATCGATATCCCGGCAAGATCGGTATGCGCAAAGAAGATTTTTTCACTGATGGAGGCGGATAGTTTTTCACGGATGCCGGAATGTATAAATCCCGGTGTTGGGCGTACCATGCCGTGTCCCCAGATCATCAGGTCAATATTTTCTGCAACCGTTGCCAGGTTTGGATGGACAGTGGAAAGGTCTTCAATAACCATCCGTTTCAGTTCCTCGGCAGGGAGGGCGTGTAATTTTTTCCTGTTTTCTAAAGGACTTCCTCCTGAAAACGGGCGGTACCAGGTAAGCACCACTTTTTCAGGCTGGGAGGGTATTCCGATATGCTGGTGGCAGGCGTTCACATATCCTAAAGAGTGAGCACCGTAAATAACATTGTCCCAACACATGCTTTCACCGCTTCTTTCTTCCGGCTTTGCAGTGGTGATGTTTGCCACCAGCCAGGGCGTGTACGAGAAGTGTTGCTGCACCAATGCTGTTCTTTCCGGGTTGTTCAGCATACGCGACAACACAAATTGGGGGATGGCGGCAATACATTTTCGGCAACGGTAGATTACCTTTTTACCAGTAGCGGCATCAATTGTAAGTATTTCCACGCCAGTTGAAGTCTCTGTTATTTTAACCGCCAGCTTACCTGAGAAAAAACGGTTTCCGACCGCAGAAAATAACTGGTTTGTCAGGAACCCATTCCCTTCCGGCCAGGTGAGTACATCCTGTTGTTTTGCATTGGCAGCTACACCTTTTCTTGCCGCGAAATAATGTATGCCGGCCCATGCGGAAGTGTTTTCGCTTTCGGAACCAAAGTCGTCGCGGCAACAGTAATCACAATACCATAGTAAATATTTACTGGTAAATTTTTCCTGGCTTAACCAGTTTGAAAGGGTGATGGTATCGAGGTTGGTGAATCTTTCATCTTTAGACGATGCATTCACGGGAATCGCAAAAGCATCTTTGCCATCATTTCCTTTTGCTTTCCGGAACTTGTCCATTTCCAGCAGAAAACGCTCAATTTGTGCACGGTCTTCTTCGTTTAAGCCGGAGGATGGTATCAATCCCTGTTGCCAGCTCCCGTTTATGTATAAACGTTCTTCCGGTTCAAAGCAGAGATGGTATTCATTATAGACCGGAAGTCCATTCTGATCATAACCTGTTACTACGCCACATTCTTTCAGGAACTCGAGGTATTCCTTCAGGTCATTATTAGGAAGTGGGACATAGTGGGCACCCCATGGGTGGGCGGATACCGCATTTTTGCCGGAAACAGCATTTCCGCCATGTTGCTCCTCAAGGTCAAGCACAACAAAGTTTGGATGACCGTTTTTTGCAAGTGTATGAGCGGCTGCCAATCCGCTGATGCCAGCTCCTATAATCACTGTATCGTATTCATGAACTTCATCCGCGGCAGCTTCGAAGGTTTTGTCTCTCAGAAGATGTCCTACCGAAGCAGTTGCGCCGAACAGTTTACCAGGAATCATCTTTTGTTTTCCTGAACAGCCGGCCGTGAATGGCAGTGCGCCCGCCAATGCTGATAATTGCCAAAGGAAATCTTTTCTTTTCATGCTATTGCAGGTATGCTGCCCATTCTTTTTCGAAATAACCTACGAGGGCCTGGTTGTTCAGTTTATTCACAAGCAGGGCTTCTTTAATCAGCATATCGGAAGGGAAAACCTTCATCTGCGCCACAGTTTCGTGGGTGACGAATTTCAGTCCGGGCGGATAGGCCTCAGTTCTATTAACCGGAGGCTTTTTGTAGGCCAGTATATACCCCCATTCTCCGAAAGAGGGCACCATGTTGTGGTAAGGTATGGTTGTGAATCCTGTTGCTTTTAGTGTGGTATCGATGCACCAGAAGGAGCGCGGCGCAACATACGGCGAGGTGGATTGCACCACGGCTGCGCCCTGCTCGGAAAGATGGGTCCATAAAAGTTTATAGAAACTCTCGGAATATAATTTTCCAATGGAGTAGTTGGATGGATCAGGAAAATCAATCACGATAAAATCAAACACCGCCTCATTTTCTTTCAGCCAGATGAATGCATCGGTGTTTAACACTTTCACTTTAGGGTGTAAAAGCGCTTTATCATTCAGGGTTAAAAGCAAAGGATTCCGGGAAAAAAGTTTTGTGATGGCGGCATCGAGGTCCACCAGTAAAATGGAATCCACATCAGGATTTTTCAGTATCTCCCTTACGGCCAGTCCATCTCCTCCGCCCAGGACGAGTACTTTGGAAGGAGCTTTAACGGATTGAAGTCCGGGGTGCACGAGGGCTTCATGGTAACGGTATTCATCCGCTGAACTGAACTGCAGATTGCCATTCAGGAACAGGCGGAGTTCCCGCGGATTACGCGTAAGTACGATACGCTGGTAAGGGGAGGAGGTCGCGTAAATGATCCGGTCGTTGTAAACAAGGGTTTCCGAGTAACGAAGAATGCTGTCGGATAACGCGAACGCAATCGTTTCTGCTAAGAGAAAAAGAATGGCCAGCGCCTTCAGTGGCGCGGGTTTTCGGATGTCATCGCTGAAACGGATGGCAAGAAAAAGTCCAACCGCGATATTTAATATGCCGAAAAACAATGATGTTCGGATCAGGCCCAGGTAGGGAACCAGCAATAGTGGGAAAATAAGTGAAGCCAGTAACGCGCCGATATAGTCGAACGTGAATACTTTTGAAACGAGGTCCTTGAAATCGATCTTGTCTTTCAGGATGCGCATGAGCAGCGGTATTTCCAATCCCACGAGCGTTCCTGTAAGAAAAACAAGCGTGTACAACACAATTCTGAAAGACGAGGCTACCGGGAACAGCAGGAAAAGCAGCGGTGCGCTGAAACCGCCCACCAGTCCAACAAGTAATTCGATGTAAACGAACCACCTCAGGAGCTGGTGGTTAAAATACCGGCTCAGGAACGACCCTACGCCCATGGAAAAAAGGTAGACTCCGATAATGGTGGAGAACTGGGTCACGGAATCGCCCAGCAGGTAACTGGCCAGCGCACCGGCCACCAGTTCATAAATAAGTCCGCACGTGGCAATTACAAAAACCGCCAGCAACAACAGCAATTGCATGGCGTATTTTTAATGGATGGCCGAAGCAATGATGATGGCGATGGAAAGCATAAAAAAGCCAGCCACCAGGGCCAGTGCAAGGTTTTGCTTTTCTACCACTTCCTTCCAGAGGTTGTGTTTGGGGGTGAGCCACTCCACGATGATGAAAGCGACTACCAGGATCACAATGCCCAGTACGGAATAGATCACTGAATTTAAAAGCGGTTGTACATTCATACAATTGGTTTGTTATTTATGATAGCCTGGGCCACTGGAGCTCCACTGCTGGTTTTTGGTTTCAGAAGAGAAAATGCGCCATCCGGAATAAGTGGCATACGACATCCATCCCGCCATCAGCAGCACCCACACATAGAGCCACCATATTTTCCTGAGCTGTAAAAATTTTTTCATCGCCTAGTTTTGAGGGGAGAAGGCGCTGTATTCCCAGCGTTTCCGTTCCCTGTTGAAAACAAAAAAGTAAACGAGTCCAAAAGGCAGTAACATCAATACCGCCACGATAAAAAAGTTCCGTCCCGGAGGTACATCGGCTACCGCCTTAACATAAAACTCCCTGAGCTGGTTGTAAGCCTCTGTTGCCGGGGAGAACCTGAGTATGTATTCTCCCGCAGGAATTTCATTCAGCAATACACTCGCCGACCGGCTCCCTTCTGTCCAGGATTCACCATCCGAGACACCGAAATAATATTCAACACCTTTCGAAAATTCGTATTCCGCTCCTGTTTTGGTGTTTACTAAAATACCGCTCAGTTCAAACCAACTGTTGCTCACGTTGGCGTCAATCTCAATTTCAAGGTTGGACCTTTTTTTAGTGAGTGTGAACGGCGTTGACAGGTAGGCATTCTGCTGGTTGCCCAACATTACGAACGACTGCTCATATACAAGTTTCTTTTCCGCCAGGCCAGCCGTAACCAGATAAACGACCGCGAGAAAGAGCAGGCTTATTACAGATGAAACCTTGAGCAGATAAGGGTTTACAGTGAACGGAACCGGCTCTATGGCCCCTGTTCCCACTTTCGGCGGCATAAACACGACAGCGTTGCCGAAGGCCTTCTGAACATCGTTCCTGCTGATGTGCGCTCCTTTCAGCCATTCCACGCACTCGTCTTTATCATATTCCATGATGCGTATCTCAGGTGGAGAAATATATTCGCTGATCCGCCTGCCACCGCAATGAAAAACTTCTTCGGGGAATTCACCTGCTGCGTCTTTAAGTTTTGGGTTATAACGGTTGTACAGCAGGTAATCTTCTCCATCTTCCGCTGTTATGGAATGCGCGTTGAGGTTTTTATATTTCGGAAAGGCATCCAGTTCCTGAAGGAACATCCAATGACCATTGAATTCGGAAAGAAAGGCGAATCCTTTTTCAGGGTTGAATAAGCTGTATTCACGCCATTCATAGCCATCCGGATCTGCTTTTACGCAGAAGCCCGTGAGCTGGTACTCTACACCGTTTAGCATTCCTTTGGCGTATAACTCAATGGCAGGTGCGTTGTCCTGACGCTTACCGCGTTCCTTTACCATTGTTCCCTCCTTCAGCGACCAGTACGTGCCGCAATGCCCGCAAACCACCGATTGTGCGTAAGGGTAGGTTTTAAGTCTGATTGGCTTTTTGCATGTTTCGCAGGTTAAGGCATGCTCCGGTATTGCAGGCGCAGCAGTGTTTTCAAGGGCTAACGCTTCACGATCAATGGGGGTTACTTCAAAGCCAGGTGCTTGACCACCTTTCAGTTGACTCACAAAATTATACCGTAAACCCTCTGTTGAATAAAGTTCATACAACTTAAATGAACCGTCATCGTCGAAGGCGTAGCACATTCCTTCAACGGCCATTTTCCATGCGCTGCTCTTCCGGTACAACTGGTAGTTTTTACCCGGGAAAATCAGCACTTTGCCTACGCCCGGTTTAAATTGCAGGGCCTGCTCATCCGCCTTTATTTTCCCAGGCGCTTTTTTCTCCCAGATGGCATATTTACCGGCAGCTTCTTCCAGCAATAAAATCTTTCCGTTTTCCAGCAGCAGGGTCCAGTAGTTCACCATCCAGGCCCCGAACCAGCAGGCGATCCTACCGGTGACAGTAAACCTGTTGTTGTTATATTGTCCTTTGGTGCCGGGTTTCAGGCCCGAAACCGATACGGTCACTTTTTCGAGTTTGGATGTGCCACGCAATACCCGTCCTTCCAGTAACTGGCTAACGCGTCCACACTGTGGGCAGGCTATAAGGTTGAGCATGCCGGAAGGAATGGGCTCGGTATGCTGGCAGGAGGGGCAGGTAAAGGATAAGTGACTACTCATGGTTACCTGCTGATTTCATTAAGTTGTACTACTTCTGCTTCAAGCAAGCCAATAACTCCTTCGAGTATTTCCCTGCATACATTATCGTTCACCTGTTTGTGGTTCGATAAATAGATGTCGAGGTTCAGGCGTCCGAATTCCGGCCAACTGTGGAAGGAAATATGTGATTCTGAAAGACATACCACACCCGTGTAGCCGCCTGGTTCAAAATTATGGTACACCTCGCCCAAAGAGGTGAGCCGGTGCGATCGGATCTGCTCACTGATAAAAGTGCGGATGGTCCCGTAATCTTCCAGCAAGGGTATATTTGCGGTTGAAAGCGTTGCGATAAGGTGCAGTCCGGGTTTATACATAGCGGGTCATTCCCCCGCAAAATAATGTTTTTTCCTATGCCGCACACAGCGGATCCTGCCGCAACAACTTCCGCATTGCTTCATATAAATCCGGCAACTCTCTTCGTAAATTAACCGGGTTCTCAAAAAACACTTCCACGCTCACCGCCCAGAATTCATTGTAATTCGATGCCGCGTAATCACCCAGCAAAGTGCTTCTCCCTTTCTGCATTTCGTTAAAAATAGGACGCGCCACTTTAGAGAACTGGTGGAACTCTTTTTTGAAGTGCTTATCCTCCTCCGTTTCAGAAACGAAATTCACGTACGCGAGGGCGTGTGCCATTTCGTGTAAGCCGAGGTTGGAGTTCGCGGTCATCTGGCGGATGCCTTTCCTGAAATTGTCCCAGGAAAGATAGATACCACTGTGGTCCACATGGCCCATGAAGGGCATGGAATAATAACCATATTGGTAATCTTCGCGAAGCACATAAATGTTGCGGAAGTAATTCAGTAAAAAATGATCCAGGCCCAAGGTGAGTTGCACGGCTACAGCGCTGATGAGGATGGGCATTTCATCGTGCTCCTCGATTTCCACGTAATGGAAGCGGTGAGAGTGGCGGAAAAGAAAGGTCCTGAAAAGAAACTTTTGCTGCTCTTCTGCGGGAAGCCTGTTGTAGTACAAAAAATTGGCCGAGATCACCTGGTGGTAATGCGGGGCATGGTGCGCAAAGCGCCGGAGCTGACGTTTAAAAAACCATTTTTCTCCCGCCTTCCTGAACAGGAAGACGATGCCTGCGATCAATAGCGCGATCAGAATAGTGTAGATCATTTCCATAAGGGCTCCTTTTGAGGTTCGGTAAAAACGTGTAAAAGGCCATTCAGGAATGGATTAAATACGGAAAACGGTCTTTCGGGGGATGGGATTCCAGGTAGGGGAATGAGGGTGCCGGTAAAATAGAAAGAATAGCTGGAAAATGGAAATGCCTGCTATAAGTTGTTGGAAGACATTTTAATACATATATACTTGTTAGGAGAGCGCTTTCCAGGATAACGGGTCCTGGTTCAGGAGTTGGCACATGGCTTCGTAGAGATCGGGCATCTCACTGCGCATCTGCATCGGCTTCTCGAAGAAGGTTTCCACGCTTACGGCCCAGAACTCGTTGTAATTCGTGGCGGCATAAGGATCGAGCAGGAATTGTTCGCCGTGCTGCATACGGTTAAATATCGGGCGGGCAATTTTGGAAAAATCCCTGAACTGGGCGCGGAAATGGGTGTCGTGGCCGGAATCGCTCATAAAGTTCACGTAGGCAAGGGCATGTGCCATTTCGTGGATGCCTACGTTGTGGGCGTCGTTGTAATTCTGGAATCCGCGGAGGAAATTGTTCCAGGAAAGGTAGATGCCGGAGTGGTCCACGTGTCCCATAAAGGGCATATTGTAATGGCCATAGCGGTAATCTTCCTTCAAAACATAAATCACTTTGAAATGATCGAGCAGGAATTCGTTGAGACCGAAAGTGAGTTGCACGGCTGCCGCGCTGATGAGGATGGGCATTCTTTCCTGCTGCTCAATATTCATGTATTTGAATTCGCGGGCGTGCATAAAAACGGTGACGCGTTTCAGGAAGCGGACCTGTTCTTCTAACGGCAGTTGCCGGTAATAATGGATGTGTTCCAGGAGATGTTCGTGGTAGGAGTGGGAATTCGTTTTCAGGTCTTTGCGCCATTTTTTACGCCGGATAAGCGCCTGGAATAGCTTTGCGAAAAGCGGGGCGAGGAGTACAAAAAGGATTGTGCCTATTACAATAGGGTTGTCAAGGTCGGGGCGGAGAGAAGGATCAGTCGTGGCATCTGTCGAGGTGCCTGCCGATGTGTGGGCATCGTTCGCGGGTAAAGGGGGGGCCTTTTCCGACGGGTGAATCTTGGTATAGAGGGTATCGTTCGGCATTCCAATAGGAAACGTTTCAAATATCGTCCTTATTTTCTTTTCGCCTACCTTTGCACCTCATTTTAAGCATTTTAATAACTTTTCTATATGTACAGAACCCATACCTGCGGCGAACTGAGAGCGGCCCACACCGGAACGGAAACTACCCTTGCCGGCTGGGTGCAGACCGTCAGGAAATTCGGCAGCATCACGTTTGTGGACCTTCGCGACCGCTACGGCATCACGCAGCTCGTATTCAGCGAATCGCTGAACCAACAACTGGATGAGCAGCCGCTGGGCAGGGAATTTGTACTCCAGGCCACAGGCGCCGTAGTGGAAAGGACCAATAAGAACCCGAATATCCCCACTGGTGATATTGAAATCAATGTTACTTCCTATAAGATTCTGAATAAATCGGCTGTTCCCCCCTTCACCATCCAGGATGATACCGATGGGGGAGATGACCTGCGGATGAAGTTCCGTTACCTTGACCTTCGCAGGAATGCTGTGAAGAAGAACCTGGAACTGCGTTACGCGGTGAACAGGGCCGCCAGGAATTACCTCCATGAAAATAATTTCATGGACATCGAAACGCCATTCCTCATTAAATCCACACCCGAAGGCGCACGCGATTTCGTGGTGCCTTCCCGCATGAACCAGGGACAGTTCTACGCGCTCCCGCAATCGCCGCAAACCTTCAAGCAACTGCTGATGGTGAGCGGCTACGACCGCTACTACCAGGTGGTGAAATGTTTCCGTGATGAAGACCTTCGTGCCGACCGCCAGCCAGAATTTACCCAGATCGATTGTGAAATGGCTTTCGTGGAACAGGAAGATATCCTCACCATGTTCGAAGGCATGATCAAACATATTTTCCGCGAAGTGAAAAATGTGGACATCACCGAAAAAGTGCAGCGCATGAGCTGGGATGAAGCCATGACGCGCTACGGCAACGATAAACCTGATATCCGCTTCGGGATGGAAATCACCAACCTGAAATCGCCTTTCACCGGAGACAACAATGCTACCATCGCGGCAGCAGGCTTTAAAGTATTTGATGACGCGCAAACCGTGCTCGCCATCTCTGTGCCCGGTTGCAGCGAATACACCCGCAAGCAAACCGACGAACTCACCGACTGGGTGAAGCGTCCCCAGATCGGCATGAACGGACTGGTATTCATCAAATGCAATACAGACGGCACTTTCAAAAGCAGTGTAGATAAATTCTTCGATGCCGATAAATTAAAGCAACTCGCTACCGATTG
>CAMLPA010000070.1 GCA_946481605.1 uncultured Flavihumibacter sp.
AAGGAGTTCAAAGGCAAGCTGGTAGCGGCTTAACGGATATTCATCTTATTATTTAACAGATACAGCGGCCCATAGTGGCCGTTTTTGTTTTACAATCTTACCTTTGTGGCTCATTTTCAGGGTCGCAGCATGGTGGTACAGTTTTTTGTGTGTTGCGCCCGTAAACCAAGTAACCCGTATCATGGGAATGGAAAAGGGCCCTAAAAAAGAAAGGAAATACATCTTAACCAGGAGGCTTGACAATTTCTTCGGAGAGATGTACGCCATCTGGAAATTCGTCCAACGCTTCTTTAAAGAACTTTTTCTGCCACCATACGAATGGCAGGAAGTGATCCGACAGTGTTTTCAGGTTGGGTATAAATCGCTGGCACTTATATCCTTAACCGGATTCGTAACGGGTATTGTATTCACCAAGCAGTCCAGGCCATCACTTTCGGAGTTCGGTGCCACATCGTGGTTGCCGTCTCTTGTTTCCATTGCTATTCTCCGCGCACTGGCCCCGTTGGTGACGGCATTGATCGCTGCGGGTAAAGTGGGGTCCAATATTGGGGCTGAACTGGGTTCCATGCGGGTAACGGAACAAATCGATGCCATGGAAGTTTCTGCCACCAATCCTTTTAAATTTCTCGTGGTAACCAGGGTGATGGCAACTACGCTTATGTTACCTATGCTTATGTGTTACACCGGTTTCCTGGCCATGATGGGCGCTTACCTGAATGTGCACCAGAATGAGCTTACTTCCATGGAAACCTTTTTCTCCCGCGCGTTCGAAAAAATCGTTTTCCTGGATATCGTTTCTTCTGTGGTAAAATCACTGGTTTTCGGGTTCACCATTGGTATGGTGGGCTGTTACCAGGGGTATCATGCCACGCAGGGAACGCAAGGTGTGGGGATTGCCGCGAACAAGTCTGTAGTAATCGCCATGTTCCTCATATTCATCGAAGAGATTTCATTGGTTCAGGTCACCAACTGGCTCCGCACTTTCTGATATGAAAAAGACAATACCTAAAATAGACAAGCATAAAAAGGTGATCGATATCACCGGTCTCCGGAAATCTTTCGGCGATAACCACGTGCTCCAGGGGGTTGACCTGCAGGTTTACCATGGGGAAAACGTAGTGGTGCTCGGCCGGTCGGGAACGGGAAAGTCGGTACTTATTAAGATTATTGTCGGGTTGCTGAAACCTGATGCGGGTCACGTAAATGTGTTGGGCAAAAACGTGGAAACACTGTCTGAAAAAGAATTGCGCGAACTCCGCAGGAAAATCGGCTTCTCCTTCCAGAACAGCGCGCTGTACGATAGTATGACGGTAAAAGAGAACCTCGAGTTTCCCATTCTGCGCAGTGCCCGGAAAATGACCCGTAAAGAAATTGACATTGCTGCTGAAAAAGTACTGGATGCCGTTGGACTTCTACAAACCCTGCACCAGTATCCCGCGGAATTGTCTGGCGGCCAGAAAAAAAGGGTAGGCATCGCCCGCACGCTCATCATGCAACCCGAGATCATGTTGTACGATGAACCTACCGCTGGTCTGGACCCCATCACCAGTATGGAAATCAATAACCTCATCAATGAAGTGCAGGAACGTTTCCATACTTCTTCCATCATCATCACCCACGATCTTACCTGCGCTAAAATAACCGGCGATCGCCTTGCTGTATTGCTGGACGGCGATTTCCTCGCCACCGGAAGTTTCAGCGAAGTGTTCTCCGTGGACGATGAACGCATTAATAATTTTTACGAATATAATTTTATAGACGGATGAGTGCACCTAAAAACAAACGCGCCGTAATCGTAGGCATCTTCATTTCACTCGGTATCCTCATATTGCTGGTGACGGTGATGACTTTGAGTGGACAGAAAAAAAGTTTCGTGAGCGCTATTTCCCTGCGCAGTTCTTTCGACGACGTGGGTGGTTTGCAGAAAGGAAACAATGTATGGTACGCCGGCGTGAAAATAGGCGTGGTGAAAGAAGTGGAATTTGCCGCCGACGGCTCCGTGCAGGTAGTATTGAATGTGGAAGAACGCGTAGCGCCCTTTATTAAAAAAGATGCGTTCGTAAAAGTAGGTTCCGACGGATTGATCGGTAATAAGATCATGGTGATCTATGGTGGAACCGCCGCATCCCCGGCAGTAGCGGACGGCGATGTATTGCAGGTGAAAAAAGCCATCTCCACCGATGAAATGATGGCGACACTCCAGGATAACAACAAGAACCTGCTCGCGATAACGGATAATTTCAAAACCATCAGTGGCCGTCTGGCAAATGGAGAAGGAACCATGGGAGCCCTGCTGAAAGATTCTTCTTTGTATGTGCACCTTCAGCGTACCATGGAGCGTTTTCAGGCTTCTGCAGCCAATACAGAAGAACTGACTTCCGGTATTGCACAGTATGTGGCGCAGCTCGAAAAACCCGGTACGTTCTCGCATGAATTTGTGAACGATACCACGATGATGCATAATCTGAAAGCCGCAGCCGGAGAAATAAAAGCCGCTTCTGTAGCAGTTTCCGCTACCACTGGCAACCTGAAGCAGACTACGGAATCTTTCAACCAGAAACTCAACAGCCCCAATAATGCGGCCGGTGTATTGCTGAACGATCCCGCCACCGCCAATGAATTGAAGCTGCTGATCCAGAACCTGGAATCGGGCAGCGCCAAACTGGATGAGAATATGGAGGCGCTGCAACACAACTTCCTTTTCCGTGGCTATTTCAGAAAGAAGGCAAAAAGAGAGGAGAAAGAAAAAGAAGCCGCGCAAAAAAATAAATAATGACTCCTTTCCTGATTATAGCGTTCATCGTGTTGGTTGCCGTGGGTATGGCCCTTTACCGCAAACCCACGAAAAAAGCGCCGCTTTCAGAAGATACTTCCACGATACTCGAAAAGTATATCCCTTTCTACCAGGCATTGGATGCTGATGGCAAAAAACGTTTCGAAGAAATGGTGAGCACGTTCCTGGGTTATGTAAGAGTGCACGGAATAGAAACAGATGTAACTGAAACCGATAAATTGCTCGTGGCTTCCAGCGCCGTGATTCCCATTTTCGCTTTCCCCGAATGGAAATATTATAACCTCACAGATGTTTTGTTGTATGCCGATGCCTTTACGGAGCGCGGCTTCTCCATGAAAGAGAAAGAACGCAACGTATTGGGTATGGTAGGAGAGGGCGCAATGCAGCGGGTAATGATTCTTTCCAAACCTTCCCTGTACCTGGGTTTTGAAAACAAAACGGCCAAAGAAAATGTGGGCATCCACGAATTCGTTCACCTGCTGGATAAGGAAGATGGTTCAGTGGATGGCGTGCCGGAAGCCTTGCTCAACAGGCAATACACCATTCCCTGGCTGCACCTGATCAACGAAAATATTCAAACCATTCTTGCAGGAAAATCAGACATCAATGTGTATGGCGCCACGAATAAAGCTGAATTCTTTGCGGTTGCGGCAGAATACTTTTTCGAGCGGCCCGATCTTTTCCGCGAGAAACATCCTGAATTGTATGAGCTGATGGCCGGGGTTTTCCGGCAGGAACCGGCACACGCTTAAATTTATGGAAGGACAACATAGAAAAGATATTTACCCCGGTCTGGAAGTGGAGATCATCCTCAAAAAGGACCAGCGCACCGGAAAACGCACACGGGGCATCGTTCAAAGACTGCTCACTTCCGCCGTTTACCATTCCCGCGGTATAAAAGTTCAATTGGAAGACGGTCAGGTTGGCCGCGTATGTGCCATACTGGGAGACGTTGAAGAGGAATAATTCTTCTATGGCTGCTCCGCCGTTGGCAATCCCATTTTCAACAACTCAACCAGTTTTGGGATATCCGTGGTGCGGATGTAAATCGGATCATAAAAAGTATTGTTCTTCGCCACTAAGTAGGATTCGTATATTTTGAGGTGCGTCCATCTGGATTTGTAAGGAAGTTCCAGTACAAACCTGACCCCATTCTCCGTGGTATAACGGTACATAGCCGCATCGCGGTACAGGTTTTCCTCTTTCAGTTCTGCAAAAAATTCCAGCGATTTAATCAATGTGGGCAATTCATGCTGGTCTATAAAAATACCTTCTTCCAGAGATGGACTTAGAAATGCGCTCATGCGACCTGTTCCCGGCAGGTGTATCGCGAAGCGGGTGGAGTCTGTGCTGAAATCGCGGACCCAAAGCAGGTGTACATCCCGGAACGCAATGTTGCCGAGTTTACGCTGCATGTTCTTCAACACCTTTCCTTTCGAATAAAATAACTGTTCATAGCGGCTATCAATACGTGTTGAATCCTGGGAGAATACAACAATGGGCCAACACGATAAAAAGAGTATAAATGTTTTCATGAAAAAGGTTTCCATGAAATTAAAACAGCCGGTAATGCCCGGCTGTTAAGGAATTTGAAAGGAGGAAAGGATTAACTTTTCTTTTGTGTTGTTCTTTCCTTTAAGGATTGTTGTTCCTTGCCGGACGAAACGAAAGTTTTCTCCACCGCCTGAACAACATAATGAAAGCGCCTGCCAGCAGGAGTAGTGGCCACGCTTCTGCAAGTCCGATCAATATGTTGCGCATCCATGCTGATCCATTTCTCAGGGCCTGGCCCATTTCCGCTCCGAAGCCTGCTCTCGTTATGGTAACAGGATTAACGGTCATGTATGTATCCGCTTTAAGTGGTTCGTACAGGTAAACGGTGAAAGTGGAGTAGGCTACATTGTCCAGTATCTCAAGGTTTTCAATGCGACGGTCTGTGATTTTCTTTCTTCTTTCTTCTTCATGTACAGCGCTTTCTAGGGTGTTTTTGGGTTGGGGCGGAATAGGTTTAACCTGCAACTCAGCTTCGTTTTTCAATGCGTTGGAAAGGTAGGTGAAGGTGGCGTCCGTATCTTTCATATTTCTGTATTCGATATGATTCGCAAGGGAAGCAATCAGCGTTGCCATGGAGTCCAGTTTACTAACGGGGACGCGCAATGTAAGTTCAGATACAGGGGTGTAGAGGTGAATCTTTTTAAGAGAATCGCTTCCCGAAGCATATTCATGGTAATCTGAAGCGGTGTTGGAAAAACTACTTTCAGCCACTACACCATCCACGGAACGGGTCATTTTTTCGATTTGGTTGCTGGCGCTCAATACATCGGTTACACGGCACCGTATGGTGGCGGACCTGATCCTTTTTCTGGAGGGCGCATTCAGGGTGGAGATATCACTGGCGAAGGTGGTGGAATCGGCTACGGCTGCAACGGCATCCGTATATTCCATGGAAGCATTGTTGTCGCAGGAGCATAAGATGGCAAGGGCCATCAAGGTGATAAGGGATAAATGGCGCATGGTTATGGTTTTTTATTGATACCATGCGCCATCGAAAAGTAACCTCAACGGAATTGTTAAAGTTAGGGTTGGTATTTTTTAAAGACGGAAGTAGCGGTATGTCCTCCGAAACCAAATGTGTTGTTCACCACATAGTTTACGGTCTGGTGCAGCGAACTGCCTAAAACAATATCCAGTCCTTCCGGAATAGCGGGATCCAATACGGTAGTATTGATGGTGGCCGGGATGATATCATGCTTCACGGAAAGTGCGCAGGTGATGCTTTCAATTGCGCCTGCTGCACCCAGTAAGTGACCTGTCATCGATTTGGTGCTGGTTACTTTTACCCGGTGGTGGCCGAAAACACTTTTGATGCCGTTCAGTTCGCCGATGTCTCCGAGTGGGGTGGAAGTAGCGTGGGCATTGATGTAATCTACTTGTTCGGGCGAAACGCCTGCTTCCTGCAAAGCTTTCTTCGTGCCAAGTGCCGCGCCTAATCCGTTCGCGGGCGTTCCTGTAAGATGGTAGGCGTCAGCGGCCATGCCACCGCCAACGATCTCCGCATAAATATGCGCGCCACGGCGTACGGCGTGTTCATGTTCTTCCAGGATCAGCGCGCCGGCGCCTTCACCAATTACAAATCCATCCCTGGTAGCATCGAAAGGACGGGATGCAGAAGCATATTGTTCGTTGTTCTTCGACAGCGCCTGTGCCGCACCGAAACCGCCTACAGCCGATGGCGTAATCGCCGCTTCTGAACCCCCGGCTACCATAACAGTGGCTTTGCCCAAACGAATGGTGTCAAAAGCGTTGATGATGGCCGTATTGGAAGAAGCACATGCTGAAACCGTACAGTAATTCGGACCGTGCAATTTATGCCGGATAGAAATTACGCCTGCGGCGATGTCCACAATCATTTTTGGAATAAAGTAAGGATTGAACCGTGGTGTGCCATCGCCGCTATGGAATTCCTTCAACTGTTCTTCGAAGGTGCCGATCCCTCCGTTGCCAGAGGCCCAGATCACACCAATTTCGTAACGTTCTTCTTCAGTCATCGCCGCGAAATCCAGTCCTGAATCCTTAATGGCTTCGTCGCTTGCAGCAACGGCGTATTGGGTGAAGAGGTCGTATTTCCTGGCTTCTTTCTTTTCAAAATAAGCTTCAGCGTTATACCCTTTTACCTCGCAGCCGAATTTCGTCTTAAACTTTTCGGTATCGAACTTGGTAAGCAGTGTGGCCCCGCTTTTACCGGCCACGATATTGTTCCAGAAATCGTTCACATTGTTGCCCAGCGGGGTAAGCGCCCCCATACCGGTGATCACTACTCGTTTCATTTGTGCTTTTTGATGGATTGAGTTTCGCTTTGTTCCAGGTTGGCTATCATCTGTTTTACCTGGTGCATCGCGATGGAAAAATAGTTGTTATTGTTGCACACCCTTGACACCATGATAGCGCCTTCAATCATGGCGATCATGGTGATGGCTGTGTGCTCAGGGATGATGTCGTTACGTAATTCTGCTGTTTCTATTCCTTTATTGATGATCTGCTCCAGTTGTTTTTTCCAGGACCGGATGGCATCGGCGGCTTTTTTCCGGAGTGCGGGATGGGTATCGTCGGCTTCAACGGAAGTATTCAGAATAGGGCATCCGCCTGCGGCAGAGATGGTGGGGAACAAGGCTGAATAGCTTTCCGCATAAGCCAGTAACTTACCGGATGCCGTTTGTTCATTCGCGGCTTTTTCCGCAATCACGGTGGTTATTTGTGCCAGATTGTATTCGAATGCAGCGAGCGCTACTTCATCTTTTCCGGAAAAGTTGCCGTAAATACTGCCTTTTGTTAAACCGGTGGCCAGTGTAAGGTCATTCAGCGAAGTGCCTGCATATCCCTTCCTGTTGAAAACGCGAGCGGTTTTTTCGATGATGAGCTGCCTTGTGACGTCCGATTTACGCATGAATGGAATGAAATAAAAGGCAAAAATATACCAATCGGTATTTTTTAAGAAATATTTCTTTCATGCTGCTGAGCGACAGGGTGGGAATAAGTAATCTTTATTTCGATAAAGCAATCTTTCCGACAGCTATTTTGCTTTTAGCCATTATACGGTCATCTTTACCAACGAGGTACATTTCTTTGCCGAAAATGGTGCCGTTCCGGGGCATGGCAGTGGGTGTTTCAGTATTTGAGAATAGGTAATTCCGATTGTATGTTCCGGTCAGTGCATCCAATGTAATAGTAAAGCAATGGGATGCATTAAAAAGTGTCGTTTTTTTAGGCGTTTGGCCGGGTTGCAAAATTGCTTCGTTTCTTGAATTGTCGTTAAAGAATAATGTGATGGTATTTCCCGATTGAAGGGTATTGAAGCCTGAATAATACGGCCTTTTTCCGAGGTCGAAAAAACTGGATGAACTAAATTCTGAATAGCCCCATGATCCTCCTCTGAATACTTCCCGTTGAAACTTTGGAATGATTCTTACCCAATTAATATGTTGCGCACGATCTATCCTGCACATGAGTATGTCCCCGGATTCATAAACCGAATAAGTGATCGGGGTCCATTGTCCTGGCATCCCATTGGCGCCAGGTGTATAGGTTTGACTCGTGTAATTGTACTGATTTAATTTTTCAGCAAGGATAATCAACCCGCCATCATTATCATAGTGGATTTTGCGAAATTTCATTAATGTGGACAAGGCTTCACCTTCATTTTTTATCTTCTCCAGTTTTTCCCGTTCTTTTTTATCTTCTTTACTTAAACTGCCTGATTCTTCCTCATCGGATGTTTCTTCCAGGGTATCTAACATGGAAAGGTTGAGTTGTTTGTCTACTGTGGAAATCACTTCGCACGAAACAGGGTCAATTTTTTGAAGCAACATACCGTCAATGGTTTTATCCTTTCGGTCTTTACTATAAAATCCTGCCAAAACCAGCGCCTCATTTTTCTCCTGCACAATTTTGGTACTGTTCAGCCATTTTCCGTTTACGGTAGTATTAAGTTCTTTCAACTGTGTGCCTTTGGGGTCGTAAATACGGATATTATACCTGGCAAAGTCGAGGAATTTGCCTTTTTTCTTTTTACCCTCACGGTATTCATATATTCTTCCTACCAGAACAATCCGGTTGTTGGATGTATAAATAAGGTCTTCCAACTGATAGGTTTTCGGATCAAACTCGTTTGATAAGGAAACAGGATTGGCGGTAGCGCGTAGGGCTTCGTTGAACCCACTGATGTTGAAAATGTTGTTGCTTTTTCCTTCCAGGCTGCTGACCACTACCATGGTGGTGCTGTCGGGGTTATAAATTATCCTGAAGTTGATGTCATCTCCCTTTTCTTTTTTGCGGATATTCACCAGTTCCTTCCAACCGCTTTTCATTTCACCAGTATTCTTATTTATTTCGGCGGCGTGTACTACGAACGAGGTGTTTTTTTTGTCGTATTCAGATGCAAGTATGAATAGTTTTTCTTTGAGGGGAAAAAATTGAAGGAAGTCTTTCCCTTTTAATTCTTTACTAAAATCTGTATTGTACAATTCGGATAAACGACTATCCAGCTTAATGAGTCTGGCGGAAATGCGGAATGATCCACCAATGGCAATGTAGTTTTTTGTTGTAAGATGTCCTTCCTGAAGGTAAACGCCTGTTTTATCTGCTTGAATCACTTCTAAGTCTGTACTCCCTCTTCGCAGTTTAAATTCTTCTCCCCAATGTATGGAGGGCTTTTGTGCTAAACCAGTCGTTACAATTAAGGTAAATAGGGCCTGGACAAACCATTTTTTCATTGATAAGTAGGATTATGTAGGATAAGCTGCGTGTTGAATGACGATAATGTATATGCGCAAATGTCTGAATTATTTTTCAGTAATTATTCATTAATGAATTTATGCTGGGAAAATCTGGGCACATCAATAAATACAGGCTGCAGGTAAAACTTGGGTTGTACCCCGCGGGTTACCGGGCCAGTCGTTTGAATGAAAATAATCGATCCCAGAAATTCTTTTTTGATCTGCGCTGCTGTTGAAAAGAAACAGGTGTTACATGTTCCATAAGTAGGGGCCTCAGTTCCTGGAGTTCGGATGCTTTCGTCCAGGTATCTAACCCCAGTTTCCATACCGGCGTATGGCGGGTGATTTTCCCCTGGAGTTCAAGCAATGTAAAAGGCCCTCTTTCAAGCTTCCCGTCGTGGATGTAATAGGTTTTCATGATATTGGTAAGTGTAACTCTGTAAAGTAAACGCAGATTTTACGATTATATGTTGCTAAGGGAAATTCTTTGACATATATCAAACTGTGGCAGACAAACAATTGGTTTTTAAGAGATAAAGTTTGTTTTTAGATAGTGCAGGGATACAGGTTGCCTGTTAGAGAAAACAAAAAAAATAGTAAGCCGGGAAGAAAAATTTGGATACCACAAAAGATTGCATGTACATTTGCCTAACGGTGTTAAATTGTTTACCATGTAAATAAAAACCGATGGCAAGTAAAGACAGAATACTACGATTGAAAGAAGAAAACAGGTGCAATATCCTGGAAGCTGCCCTCCACATAGCGAAGGAGGAGGGATGGCAGTCGTTGAGTATGCGTAAGATTGCCGACAAGATCGAGTACACCGCGCCGATTATTTATGAGTATTTCAACAGTAAGGATGCGATATTAAAGCAACTGGCCACGCAGGGTTTTCTGATGTTATCGAAAGATGTGAGTGAGGCCAGGGATCGTTTTGCTGAACCGGAGGCACAATTGGAAGCCATGTGGATCGCTTACTGGGAATTCGCTTTCCGTGAGCCTGAACTGTATCAACTGATGTTCGGGGTACAGGTGGGGTGTTGTACCATGGAAGGAGCGTATCCAGAAAACTACCAGGATCCTAAAAAGCTGATTATGGAAGTAATTGCCGGACTTGTAAAAGCCGCCGGCAAACCGGAAGACGAGATTTGTAAGAAGTACTACACGTTCTGGTCGGTGATTCACGGATTGGTATCCATCAATTTTGTAAGGAACGAAATTTCCGATGAGATGAACAAAGAGGTGTTGAAGGATGCTGTTCGGGGGATTATTCTTTCTATTACCAATGGATCTCCGGTTGCCCATTGATCAACAACTCCGGGTTTCCTTTTTTTTGAATGTGTATTTAACAGCATTAAATGAATAAACGTTGTTTTTGTATGACCTTTGAAATAATATTTAACAATGATAAATAATTGAATGGTATTAATTTTTATGCGGATAGAGCGGTTAATTTTCTTATGTATCAATGAAAGGTAATAGCACTTAAATAGGTAATGCGTGTTAAGCCGGTAAAACCTTTTAAATATATAAAATGTGTAAACCAAGTTAACCCTGTAAAACTGAGTATTTCGGGTTAACGCGGTATAAGTGATTAAAACGGTTATCCAAGTAAAACATGGTTAAACAAGTTGTAACGTGTAAAGTGAGTAAAACACCTAAACCTTGTAGAAATACTTAGAGCAAGAACTTTCAGTTTAACCCGGTAAACGATCGAAAACATTTATCCATTTAAACCCGGTAAAACTTGTTAAGCGAGTAAACCTAGTAAACTAAGTAAGCCGTGTTAACCCTGTAAAAACGATTAGAATAAAAGTAACCAGATTAATCAGGTAAAAACTATTAAAACAGGTAATCCGAGTATGCCAGGTAAACAAAGTAAGACGTGTAAAATGAGTAAACCAATTAAATCCGGGTAAACTTGTTAAGCGAGTAAACCTAATAACTGAGTAGCCGTGTTAACACTGTAAAAACGATTAGAATAAAAGTAACCAGTTTAACCAGGTAAAACGATTAAAACGGGTTATCCGGGTAAGCCAGGTAAACACAGTAAAACATGTAAAATGAGTAAACCAATTAAATCAGGTAAACCATGTAACTGAATATTTTTTCAAACCATAACAATTTCTATAACCATCCTTCAAACGCCATCTCATGCAAACTAACACATCATCAAACCGGAA
>CAMLPA010000071.1 GCA_946481605.1 uncultured Flavihumibacter sp.
TGATCTCCCTTCTTGCACCCGGGCGGGCGCCACTGATGGCGTCGCAGGCCTGTACAATGGGGGCGATCACATAAGCCATTTCCACTTCATCGTGGTGGGCGCCGATGGCGTTTACCACAGCGGGGTTCTCACCATATTTCTCCGCCAGCTTCATACCCAGCAATGCGTGGCTCAGTTCAGTTTCCTCATCGGGCACTTTACCAATATCGTGGAGCAATCCGGCGCGTTTCGCAAGTTTGGGGTTCAGGCCAAGTTCAGCAGCCATGATACCGCAAAGGTTAGCCGTTTCACGGCTGTGCATCAGCAGGTTTTGTCCATAGGAAGAGCGGAAGCGCATCCTGCCCACCATCCGGATCAGTTCCTTGTGCAACCCGTGGATACCGAGTTCAATTACAGTTCTTTCTCCGATCTCCATTACCTGCTCTTCGATCTGGCGGCGTGTTTTTTCCACCACTTCCTCGATACGGGCGGGGTGAATACGTCCGTCTGTAACCAGTCTTTGCAGGGAAAGCCGTGCGATTTCACGACGCAGCGGGTCGAAAGACGACAGAATGATGGCTTCGGGGGTATCATCCACAATCAGGTCTACACCGGTAGCGGCTTCGATGGCGCGGATGTTTCTTCCTTCCCGTCCGATGATCTGACCTTTAATCTCATCGCTTTCCAGGTTGAACACAGTGATGGAGTTCTCGATGGCCTGTTCCGCAGCAGTACGCTGGATGGTTTGAATGATGATTTTACGGGCCTCTTTATTGGCTTTTTGTTTGGCGTCGTCGATAATTTCCTGCTGAAGTGCAAGGGCCTGCGTTTGAGCCTCATTCTTCAGACTCTCTACCAGTTGTGCTTTGGCCTCTTCGGCGGTAAGGGCCGCAATTTTCTCCAGGCGGCGGATATGTTCTTCCTGGTGTTTTTCCAGTTCGGTGCGTTTGATGTTCACCAGTTCGATCTGGCGGTTGAGGTTCTCTTTAATGGCCTCATTTTCTTTGATCTGCTTGTCGAGTTGGTCGCCTTTCTGATTAAGCGCCTGTTCTTTCTGCTTGATCCTGTTCTCTCCTTCTGAAATTTTCTGGTTGCGCTGCAATACCTCTCTGTCGTGTTCTGCTTTCAACTGGACGAATTTTTCTTTCGCTTCCAGCATCTTTTCTTTCTTCAGCGTTTCGGCGTTTGCCTGTGCGTCGCCAACTATTTTTCTGGCCTGTTGTTCTGCATCCTCTATCTGTTTCCGGGTATTTTTAGCGAAAATGAACTTCCCTGCTATAATCCCTACTACAAGACAAACGACCCCTATGATTACGAAATACATGAATTCTTTTGTTTAAATTGTTCAATATCAATACGTTCCTTCCAAACTAGCTTATCTTTTGTTTAGCGCAAAGGATTAGGCGAAGATACAAATTAATATATATGACGGATCAGCAGGTATACTATAATTGATTGTAGCACATTATTTGACAAGTGGTTAGGACCCATTGCCACCTTATCGGTAACTTGCCCGTCTAATCTATAAAAACGAACCAATGCGAACACTTTCACTTGTTGCCCTCTGTGCGGCACCGCTTTTTTCCCTTGCGCAGACCGAGAAACCCAATTTCACAGTGAGTGGCAGTTTTAAGAACATTGCTGCCATTCCGGAGATGGTTTACCTGAATTATGCGGCCAACGGCCAGCGCATCAATGATAGCGCTGTAGTTAAAAATGGCACTTATACCTTTTCAGGCAATATTACTGAACCTGTTCAGGCCTCTCTTCGTGCCAAAGGCGCAGCGATGTCAAGAAGAAGCCTGGTAACGCTTTTCCTGGATAAAGGAAAGATTAAACTGGTTTCCGCCGACTCTTTCACCAATGCGAAAATCACCGGCTCCAAGGCACATACCGCTTATGAGGCGCTCAATAAACAAATGAAGCCTTACAACGATCAGATGGATGCGTTGGAACAGGAGTTTTATAAACTCCAGACCGCCAGGGATCAGGAAGGTATAGCGAAGATCCGTGAAAAGGCAGGAGAGCTGAGCGAAGAAATGAGTAAGGTGTATAAGAATTACGCGATCAAAAATCCGAAATCTCCATTAGCATTGTACGCCATCAACCAGTTCTCAGGTGGCAACATGGATGCCGCTGAGGTAGAACCAATTTTTAACGCGCTTCCTGCCGCCACAAAAGAAACCAAAAGCGGAAAGGACCTTGCCGCGAAACTGGATATTGCTAAGAAAACAGGTGTCGGCCGTCCTGCGATGGAGTTCACACAAAACGATACACTTGGTAACCCCGTTAGCCTTTCTTCCTTCAAAGGAAAATATGTGCTGATCGATTTCTGGGCAAGCTGGTGTGGTCCCTGCCGCGCGGAAAACCCCAACGTGGTAAAGGCTTACGAGAACTTTAAAGACAAAGGTTTCACCGTTCTTGGTATTTCCCTGGACCAGCCCGGTAAAAAAGACAAGTGGCTGGAAGCCATTCATGCCGATAACCTTACCTGGACGCATGTTTCCGATCTTCAGTTCTGGAACAACGCGGTAGCCAGGCAGTATGGCATCAATTCTATTCCTCAAAACTTCCTGGTGGATCCCAACGGAATCATCGTAGCGAAGAACATCAGGGGAGAAGAATTGCAGAAAAAACTCGCTGAAATTATTAAATAACTACGTGGCCGTGAAGCAGGAAACTTCTTGTTTCACGGTCTTCTTTTCGGGTTTCAAACAAACCTTCTCAATACCGGTTAACCATTCAAACACAAACATCAGATATGAAAAGAAAGCTTTTACTCGCCTCCGCATTCGTTCTGGGCGGAATCTCCCTTACCCAGGCGCAGGCCATCACTGGAAAGATTAACCTGTCCAAAGGGCAGAAATTTGAAGAGGTCTCCACCATCAAAGCCAATACCAGCATGGAAATGATGGGCAACCAGATGGAAACGAAAACCGAAACCATTTCCAATAACGAACTGGAACTGAAAGATAATGCCGCGGATTACCTGTTTGCCAATACTTTCAAACGTTTCAGGATGAATGTATCGGTAATGGGGCAGGAACAAAAGGTAGATTCGGATAACAAAGCAGACCTGGAAGGCCCAATGGGTCAGGGTCTGAAAGAGATCATCAATAAAACCCAGGAGATCAGCGTTTCCAAAAACGGCATGGTGAAAGACATCAAGATGCCCGGAGGAGATGGTGCAAGTGCAGCCCTCGCTGCCATGAACGGTATGCAAAACACCTATTCTGTTGGGGCACCTTTCGCCGCCATCACCACCTTCGGTGGAAAAGCGCTGAAAGTAGGTGAAACCTGGCAGGAAAAAGTGACTACAGAAGCCCTGGCCAGCGACATTACTTACAAACTGGAATCCGTTTCTGGTGGAGAAGCCGCTGTGTCCTTCACCGGCAATACCGTGATCAAAACCACTACCGAGCAACAAGGCATGGAAATGAAAATGGAAATGAGCGGTCCCGTAAAAGGTACAATGGTGGTTGATCCTGCAACAGGACTTGTAAAAAAACGCAACACTACTATGGATGCTACAGGCAGCATGGAAGTGATGGGTCAGAAAGTGCCGTTGAAGATTGCTTCTACGACGGAGTCGGTGATTACGAAGAAGTAGTTGGTTTTTTTTTCACGCAATGACGCAAAGGAGCAAGGACGCAAGGCCTTAATTGAGTTTGGGCCTATTCAGAGAGGAATTTTTATTGCTCGCAAAGGCGCTACGACGCAACGGCTAGTTGGTATTTGGAGCGGAAGTGGTGTGGGTATAATTTGCTCGCAAAGGCGCGCTGCTTTATGCTTCGTTCCTCGCAGTTTCGCAGGCGCAATGTGGCTGTTTTATTGGCACTGGTTGATTAGGAGTAAGCCTTTTTGTTGTAACCCTTTTGCGGATAAGTTTAAGAGAATTATTTTAATATGGAAACAGGCTGTATCGGTTATGATACAGCCTGTTTTTTATTCGTTCTTTGCGAAGTGATTTACACGCTTGATAATTGAACGCTCCCTTTTTAAGAAGCTATGCTCAATTTTTCAGTTTGATCCTTTTCGCTTTTATACCACTACATTCACCATTCTACCGGGAACGTACACCAGTTTTTTAAGGGGCTTCCCTTCCATCCATTTTTGCACGATCTCGTTTTGCAGCACGAGTTGCTGCACTTCTTCCTGGGAGATATCAAGTGCCAGGTTGATGGTGGTACGGGTTTTCCCGTTAATTGAAACAGGATATTCTTTGGCTGATTCCAACAGGTATTTTTCTTCTACGGTGGGATAGGCGGCATCCAATACGCTTCCTGGATTTTTCAGCGCCTGGTTCCAGAGTTCTTCGCAGATATGCGGCGCATAAGGGGTGAGGATAATCAACAGTTTTTCCAGCACCTCTTTTTTATGGCACTTTAAATCGCTCAGTTCGTTTACGCAGATCATAAAGGCAGAAACGGCGGTATTGTAGGAGAAACGTTCAGTATCGTCTTCCACCTTTTTCACAGCTTTGTAGATCGCTTTCCATTCATCGTTTGAAGGTGCATCGTTGGTAACGATGAAGCCCTTGTTTTCATCGGCGAAGAGTCTCCAGAGTTTTTTCAGGAAACGGTGTACTCCTTCAATACCTTTGGTATCCCAGGGTTTGGACACTTCCACGGGGCCGAGGAACATTTCGTACATGCGGAAAGTATCGGCGCCATATTTGGCTACGAGGTCATCGGGGTTATGAGTATTATACTTGGACTTAGACATCTTTTCACTAATTAATTCAACAGTGAAGTAGTCTTCATCAGAATTTGAAGATTTTATCCAGAAAAACTCATTCTCATCTCCAACCCAGAACTTGCTCCCAACTTCTTCATAATATTTTCTGAAAGAAGCTCTTGTCATTCTATTTGATATGTCCAGATAGCTTCCTGAATAAGGAAGTCTAACTAAAAAATGATCTTTCTTATAGTCATCCTGTATGAACTCATCGCCATATTCATTTAGCGATATTTTGTTTGAAAACAAATCTTCTGGATTACCATTTAAATGACAAATTGCGCCGTCCGATTTTTGCTTAAAATTCAAAGATCTTACGTAGTACCCTACAGCAGTTATCATTCCCTGGTTCACCAATCTTTTAAACGGTTCATCGAAACCGATATGTCCCAGATCATAAAGCGCTTTGGTCCACATTCTTGAGTACAGCAGGTGGCCAACAGCGTGTTCCGTTCCGCCGATATAAATATCCACCTGGTTCCAGTAATCGCTGGCCTGTCGGGAGCAGAATTCCTGTTCGTTGTGGGGATCCATGTAGCGGAGGAAATACCAGGAAGAGCCTGCATAACCGGGCATGGTATTCGTTTCCAGTTCTTTTTCCACCCATTCAGGAATATTGGCCAATGGTCCCTCTCCTTCCGGACCTGGTTTGTAACTGTCTACGTGTGGGAGTTCCAATGGAAGCTCCGTTTCAGGCAATTGGTAAGCGGTGCCATTCTTCCATTTGATAGGGAAGGGTTCACCCCAATACCGCTGACGACTGAACGCCGCATCGCGCATTTTATAGTTCACTTTTCGTTTGCCGATGCCCATCTCCTCTAGTTTGTCCATAGCCACATTCATGGCATCGCGCATAACCAGGCCGTTCAGAAAGCCGCTGTTCTCCAGCAATGCATCTTTGGTAGGGTTGGCTTCTGATCCGTTGAAATGCTCGCCGATAATATTGGTCACCGGGATATTGAAGTGTTGGGCAAATTTGAAATCGCGTTCGTCGCCACAGGGGACGGCCATGATAGCGCCGGTTCCATAGCCCGCAAGCACATACTCGCTGATCCAGATGGGTATTTCCCTTCCGTCAAACGGGTTGATGGCATAAGCGCCGGTAAAGCAGCCGGATATCTTCTTCTCGGCCATACGCTCCCTTTCGGAGCGGGATTTCACATAGGCCACATATTCTTCTACCGCAGCTTGTTGTTCGGGGGAAGTGATTTCTGTAATGAGTTCATGTTCCGGCGCCACGACCATAAAATCCACGCCGAAGATGGTATCGGGTCGGGTGGTGTAAACTTTGAGGGAAAGCGCCTCACCCCCGGCCCCTCTCCCAGGGGAGAGGGGAGTTGGTGCAACAGCATTATTTTTTGCAGATTTTAGCGCAGCGGTTATTGTATTTAGTACAGATACCTCATTATTAAGTACGTCATCATTGGTAAACCTGAGTAATTCCCATCCTAACTCCTGCAGAAACTTAGTCCGTGCCTCATCATATATTTGCTGGTCTGCATCATCATGGTATGCTCCATCCACTTCAATTACGAGGTTAGAATTTAGAAAAGCAAAATCAACAATATATCCATTGATAGCATGCTGCCTCCTTACCTTTTCCCCCAACTGATTCTTCCGAAGTAACTGCCACAGATGCTCTTCCGCCTCCGTTGCGTTCTTCCTATTCTCACGCCCAAACTGCTTTAACACATCCCAATACTCCTTCATAGCTGTACGGTAGGAAGAACTTCCCCCCTCTCCCAGGGGAGAGGGGCCGGGGGTGAGGCTCACCCCAAACTCAATCTCCGCCCCATAACTTTTTCCGATCCAGTTCGATTGCATCTCCTTCATTGCATCGGAGAACTCCACTTTTTCCAGCCCTTCCAACAGCCGGTCGGCATATTCCGTAATCCTTAAATACCATTGCCGGAGTTTCTTGCGTACCACGGGATGACCTCCCCTTTCACTTACCCCGTTCACCACTTCATCATTGGCCAGCACGGTTCCCAGCGCTTCGCACCAGTTCACCTCACCATAACCGCAGAACGCAAGGCGATAGTGCATCAGGATGTTCAGTTTGCGGGCTTCATCGTATCCGTTCCAGTCGTTGGCGGAGAAAACAACGGTCGCATCTCCCGGGCAGGGATATGCGGTGTTGCCATTCTTTTCAAAAAAAGCCACCAGTTCATGGATGGGCCTTGCCTGCTGCAACTCCCTGTTAAACCAAGCGTTGAACAATTGCAGAAAAATCCACTGCGTCCATTTATAATAGGAAGGGTCGCAGGTACGCACTTCACGGCTCCAGTCGTAACTGAACCCGATATTGTCCAGTTGTTTCCTGAAGTTTTCTATATTTTTCGCGGTAGCCACTGCCGGGTGGATACCGTGTTCAATGGCATATTGCTCGGCGGGTAAACCAAAAGCATCGTATCCCATGGGATGCAGTACGTTGAACCCTTTCAGCCTTTTGTACCTGCTGTAAATATCCGAGGCGATATAACCCAGCGGATGCCCCACATGCAGCCCCGCCCCGCTCGGATAAGGGAACATATCCAATACATAGCATTTGGGCTTATCTGAAACATTGCTGACAAGGTAAGCATCAACTGCCTTCCATTTCTCCTGCCATTCCTTTTCGATCTTTCTGAAATTGTATTCCATGATGGTTCAAAGATTGTAGTTCTTCTCCGGTTCAACAACGGTATTTTAACAAATTGTCTGGAGAATAACACGGTATATCGTGGCGTTAAATCACGGTAAGCCTTACCTGGCTGGTATGGCGAACCGAAAATCGCGCAAAAATACGTTATTTTGCACGTATCCCTTTGAATATACGTTTACTAACCATTAAAGCAGTTACATGTCTCAAATCGGAAAAGCATCTGCCAAGCGTTCCTCACCTTCTTACTTTATGTCGATCCTCGGGGTATCACTTGTATTGCTCATCCTGGGCATCCTCGGGTGGATCGTGATCAACGCCAACAAGCTGGGCCAGTACTTTAAAGAGAATGTGGAAGTAAGGGTGTACCTGCGCGAGAACATCACGGCTAAAGACAGTACCGAACTGGTGGATTATGTAAAAACACAGCCTTATGTGAAGTCCTACACATACGTGACCAAAGAGATGGCGAAGGACAAATTTATGAAGGATGGCAATGCGGACTGGGGTAAAGTATTGGATTACAACCCATTACCAGCAAGTATAGAATTCAAATTGTACGATAATTATGTACAGAAGGATTCCCTGTTGAAGATCAAGAATACTTTCCAGGAAAAACTTGCCGTGAGCAGCGCGGAATACCCCGACGCAGTGGTGGACAGTGTAAACAAAAATGTGCAGCAGGCTTCTCTGGTATTGCTGGTCATCGCCGTGATCCTTGGTATCGTAGTGATTTTCCTGATCGATAACACCATTAAACTTGCCATGTTCAGCAACCGTTTCCTGATCAAGACCATGCAGATGGTGGGTGCCACCCGCTGGTTTATCGCGAAGCCGCTGGATATGCGTGCCATCCTGAACGGAGCGCTCAGCGGACTCCTGGCGATCGCCGGCATCATCGCGCTGATCTTCGTGGCCGAAAAATATATTCCGGAGATCAGGGCCATCCGGGACATGAACATGCTGGCGATCCTTTTTGCCATCATCATATTACTGGGTATCGCGATCTCTTTCTTCAGCACCCACAGAAGTGTGATCAAATACCTGAAAATGAAACTGGATGATTTGTATTGATTATATTGCGCACGATTAAACATAAGTTATGACCGAAAATAAAAGCACCAGTCTCTTTCACAAAGAGAATTATATATGGATGATCGCCGGTATCGTGATCATCATCATTGGTATGCTCCTGATGGCCGGTGGCAAAAGCCAGGACCCGAACATATTTGCTGAAAACGAAGTGTACAGCACCCGCAGAATCACGATCGCCCCGATCCTGATCGTTGGCGGATTGCTGCTGGAGATTTACGCCATCTTCAAAAAACCTAAAAAGCAGGCGGCCTGATCCGCTGCGTCATAATACTACAAGCGATCTCCTAAAGGGATCGCTGTTTTTTTACAACCAACCCAAGCGCTCATGAATCTCCTGGAAGCCATTATCCTGGCCATTGTAGAAGGACTTACTGAATTTCTCCCGGTCTCCTCCACCGGTCACATGGTGATCACCAGTTCACTGATGGGCATCCATACCGATGAGTTCACCAAACTGTTCGAGGTAGCCGTTCAGTTGGGTGCTATCATGGCAGTAGTGGTATTGTACTGGAAGAAGTTCGTCGATTTCAAAAGCATTCAGTTTTACCTGAAACTTGCGTTCGCCGTTCTTCCCGCATTGATCCTCGGTTTCCTCTTCTCCGATAAGATCGATGCAATGCTGGAAAGCCCCCTTACCGTTGCCATCTCTCTCTTCCTCGGCGGTTTCGTACTGCTGTTCATTGACCGTTTCTTCCAAAACCCGGCAATACATACCGAACCTGAAATATCTTTCCGTAAGGCCATCACCATCGGCTTCTGGCAATGCCTTGCCATGATCCCCGGTGTGAGCCGGAGTGCAGCCTCCATTATCGGTGGCATGCAACAGCAACTGAGCCGTTCCCTTGCGGCCGAGTTTTCCTTTTTCCTCGCAGTACCCACCATGGCAGCCGCATCCGGGTATTCTCTCGTACTCAAAGATTTCCAGATGAATGGTGCGGAAGTAAAAGGATATGAACTGGTATTGGCTTCCACGGAGAACATCACAGCATTCGTCGTGGGCAACATCGTTGCCTTTATCGTAGCCATGCTTGCGATCCGCTTCTTCATCGGTTTTCTCCAAAAGCGCGGTTTCCGCCTTTTCGGCATTTACCGCATAGCCCTCGGAGTGGTATTACTGGGCCTGTATATGGCCGGTAAGTTATAACTTACAGCACCTTAAACGCTCGATATGCAAACCGCTTCCCGCAAAGTGATCAACGGTTGGGCCATGTACGATTGGGCCAATTCCGTTTACAACCTGGTGATCACCACCACCTTCTTCCCTATTTACTTTGTGGCGGTCACAAAAAGCGCCGATGGCAGCGATAAAGTTGAGTTCCTGGGCCGGCAGTTCACCAACTCCTCCCTGTACGATTATACGCTTGCAGTCGCATATCTGGTTGTGGCCTTGTTGTACCCTATACTTACTTCCATAGCAGATACGCGCGGCAACAAAAAGAATTTCATGCGCTTCTTCTGTTACATGGGCGCATTGGGATCTTCCGCCTTATACTTCTTTGATGCTTCCAACCTATGGCTTGGCATCTCCGCTTTTATGCTCGCGGCCATGGGCTATGCGGGCAGCCTGGTTTTCTACAATGCCTACCTGCCGGAGATCGCCGCACCGGAAGACAGGGACCGTATTTCTGCGAAAGGTTTCTCCTATGGCTATACCGGCAGTGTCATCATGCAGATTATCGGGTTCTGCCTGATTCTTTTCATGGAAGGACAAAGCGGTAAAGCCACACAGATCACCTTTCTCCTTGTAGGTATATGGTGGCTGTTGTTCGCACAAATTTCGTTCAACCGTTTGCCATCAACAACCGTGAAATCACCGACCAAAGGCAATATTTTCACCGATGGTTTCCGTGAGGTAAAAAAGGTATATGGCGAGGTGAAAAAACTGGCCGTACTCAAAAGATTTCTCCGTGGCTTCTTTTTTTACAGCATGGGCGTGCAAACCGTAATGCTGGCTGCCACACTGTTTGGTAGCAAATTGCTCCACCTGCCCGACACCAACCTGATCATTACAGTGGTACTGATTCAACTGGTCGCCATTCCGGGTGCCATACTTATGAGTCGTCTCTCCTCGAAATTCGGAAACATCAAAGTGTTGATGGGTGTTGTGTTCTTTTGGATATTGATTTGTATTGCCGCTTTCCAGACCGCCAATGTTGCGGAACCACTAGCGCCGATGCACGAAAAGATTAACGTACTGAAGCAACAAAAAGAAGACCTTGAACGCAATATCCAGGACTTCTCTTTTGTTGAAAAACAAATCAAAACTGAAGAGGACCTCCTTGCTCCATTACAAAAACCGGTGGAATTCAGCTTTTATGCACTTGCCATTGCTGTTGGACTCGTGATGGGCGGCATACAATCGCTCAGCCGTTCCACCTATTCCAAACTGATGCCCGAAACAAAAGATACCGCATCTTATTTCAGCTATTATGACCTCACGGAGAAGATCGCTATTGTATTGGGCATATTCAGTTTCGGGTTAATAGAAGACCTCACCGGAAGCATGAAAAATTCCGTATTAAGCCTGATCGTATTTTTCGGGATAGGCATGGCCTGGCTCTACAGTGCGCTTCAGAAAAAAACATCCGTTTCTCCATCCTAATTATTGCCGTATGCAACTCTACTCGATTCCTACAGGAAATTTCAAACTTGATGGCGGCGCCATGTTCGGTGTTGTGCCAAAATCAATCTGGAACAAACTTAATCCGGCGGATGAGCAAAATATGTGTTCCTGGGCCATGCGGTGCATGTTGATAGAAGATGGCAACCGGC
>CAMLPA010000072.1 GCA_946481605.1 uncultured Flavihumibacter sp.
GCCGCGGCTTTTTTCCTTCTTTCTGAAAAAGATAAGCCTGCCGACAAGATCGCTGTTGTGGAAACACCTGTGATTGAACCCGGGGGCAACAAAGCGTTACTTACCCTTGCCGATGGCTCGGTGATTGTGCTGGATTCCGCCAACAACGGTGACCTCGCGGCACAAGGTGGCGTCAAGATCGTAAAGCAGGATGGTGTGGTGACGTATATTTTTGAACCCTCACAGGAACTTCCCGCAACGGAAAACCTGCTCAATACCATTTCCACGCCACGCAAAGGCGAATACCATATCATTTTACCGGATGGCTCCAAAGCCTGGCTGAATGCGGAATCATCCATTACTTTCCCCGTGAAGTTTGCTACAGATGAAAGGAAAGTGTCGGTTACCGGCGAAGTTTATTTCGAAGTACGCACCATTGCTTCAGCCAATGGAAAAATGCCTTTCCTTGTTGACATCAGAACAGCAGGTGGAAAGAACGACGCGCAGGTGCAGGTACTCGGCACACATTTCAACATCAATGCCTACCACGATGAGACTTTTGTAAGAACGACCTTACTGGAAGGTAGCGTAACTGTGGCAAGAGAGGGTAAAACCACCCTGCTTAAACCAGGGCAACAGGCAAGAATAAACGAAGGTGGAAAAGTAGACCTCCAAACAAATATAGATACAGATGAAGTGGTGGCCTGGCGCAAGGGCATGTTCTATTTCAGCAACGCTGATATCCGCACCGTAATGCGCCAGATTGCCAGGTGGTACGATGTGGATGTTGTATTTGAAGGAAAGCTGCCCGATGAAAGATTTGAAGGAACCATACCCCGGCAAACAACTTTGCAGGAGGTAGTGGAAATATTAAAACAGAGTAACCTGCTGATAAAACTGGAAGGCCGGAAGGCGACAGTATTGCCCTGATCCTATGGTGTTTGTATTTCTATTTATCAACCAAAACAACCAAACAACTGACATGCGCAACACAACACCAACCTGATCTGTTTTACCGCGCTCATAAAAAAAGCCGAAAGCGTTGCAGCGCTTCCGGCCAAAGATGGGCTTTGTACAGCTTCGCAACTGAATTTATTTACCCAACAAGTTAAAAGTATGATTTTTCCCATTCTTCGCAAACTTGTGTCCCAAACACAACAAGCGAGAACCAAAACCATTCTGGTTATGAAATGGACGGCCATTTTTTTATTGGCAGGCTGTTTACAGGTAGCTGCTTCGGGCAATGCGCAGCACATTCAGCTTAAATTCTCCAATGCTGCGCTGAAGACTGTCTTTAAAGATATCAGCAGGCAAACAGGGTACTCTTTCTTCTACAACGCCAAACTGCTGCAGGGCATGGAAAAGGTGGATGTGGACCTGAAGGATGCTACCCTGAAAGAAGCGCTGGAAGCAGCTTTGAAGGACCTGCCACTCACATTTTCCATTGTGAACACCACCATCGTGGTAAAGCCTAAGCCAGCTTCTGGTGTTGCCGTTACCATAGAAGATGCCGAAATACTTGTGGTAGGAAAGGTGTTGGATGAAACCGGTAAACCACTGGAAGGCGCCAGCATCTCCGTGAAAGGATCCGACAAAGGAACTTCTTCCGCGTTTGATGGGGGCTTCTCCGTTACCGTAGAAAAAGGTGCTGAAATTGTTGTTACTTATCTTGGCTACGAACCATTCCGTTTTACGGCCAGAAAAGAAGGGGTGCAGGTGATCCGCATGAAACTTTCCCAACAGAAAGATACCATGCAGAATGTAGTGGTTACGGGCTATCAGAACATCCGGAAAGATAACTTTACAGGAACCGCTGTTACTGTTTCAGGAGAGGACCTTAAAATGGTGAACCCGCAGAATATGCTGCGCAGTTTACAGGTGTTTGATCCTTCGTTCCGCGTAGCGGATAATCCGCTTCTAGGGTCTGATCCCAACAGGTTGCCCAATATCACAGTGCGCGGCTCTACTGCGCTGCCTGGTGGAAATACCGATATCATCAGCAGGAACAACCTGGCCGGAGCAGTAAACCTTCCCACATTCATCCTGGATGGTTATGAAGTAAGTCTTCAGAAAATCTATGACCTCGATATCAACCGGGTACAGTCCATAACTTTGTTGAAAGATGCCGCCGCTACTGCGGTGTATGGCTCCAGGGCCGCGAACGGCGTGGTGGTGATCACCACTAAAGCGCCCAAAGCAGGTTCATTGCAGGTGAATTACAATTACGAACTGAACGTGACAACACCGGACCTCACCCAATACGATATTCTGGATGCTGAGCGGAAACTGGAATACGAAAGATTGGCAGGCGTGTATGATGCGATGAAAAACCAGACCCAAAGCCAGGATCAACTGGATGAATTGTACTATCACAAGAAAGCGCTTGTGGTGGGAGGTGTTAATACATACTGGCTTTCACAACCCGTTAGAACCACCTTCGGACAAAAACATTCCCTGTTTCTGGAAGGCGGCGACAAGGCCATCCGTTATGGGCTTGAAATGCGCTACCAGACAATGCCCGGCGTGATGAAAGGCTCTACCCGCGACAGGATGAGCACCGGTCTTCATTTGTCGTACAACGTCAACTCCAAATTCCTGTTCAGGAACCAACTCACGGTAACGAACACTGTAGCCAAAGAATCTCCCTTTGGCAACTTCAGGAATTATGCCAGTATGAACCCGTACTATCCTAAAACGGATTCCCTTGGTCGTATCATCCAGGTGGTAGATGAGTGGAGCCAGCGCACCAACGCGCAGGGTGGCGTAACCATAGTGCCCGTTCTTAATCCGTTGTATGAATCCACACTTGGAAGCTTCGACAAATCCCAATACCTCGAGGTGATCAATGCCCTTACCGCTGAATGGATGATCGTTCCTGGACTGAAAGCACGAGGTGTGGCCAGTATCAACAAAACCAAAAGCACCGGAGACAGGTTCACTTCTCCTTTCGCCAACGAATTTTACAATTACGGCACCGACCGGCTGGATGAAAGGGGCCGCTACAATTATACGTCCAACGATGAAACCAGCTTCGATGGTAACCTTACCTTAAATTACAACCAGCAGGTTGGGGAGCATTTTTTCAACGCCATGCTGGGGACCAATATGCGTACCTATCTTTCAAGGTACCGCTCCATTGAGGCGATCGGCTTCACCAACGACCGCTTTACCGATCTGGGCTTCGCGGCGGGATATGGTGAAAACGCAAAACCCTATAGCCGTTTGAACCGCGAGCGATTGGGTGGCGCGTTCTTCTCTCTTAACTATTCACTCAGTAACAAGTATCTGCTCGATTTCACGTACCGTCAGGATGGTTCTTCCAAATTCGGAAGGAACAATAAAATAGCGCCTTTTGCCGCAATGGGATTAGGCTGGAACCTGCACCGGGAAGACTTTATGGCCAACAGCGCATTCAGCAGGCTTAAACTGCGTGTAAGTTCCGGCCTTACAGGCTCGGTTTCTTTCGATCCATACATGTCGCACCCCACCTATACTTACCTCACGGGAAACTGGTACTCTACCGGTATTGGCGCCGTAATCAACAATTATGGTAACAGCGACCTGAGCTGGCAGAAAACCAGAAACTATGACGCTGGCATGGAGATCGGATTCTGGCAGGACCGAATCCTGATCATGCCCAGGTATTATGAGAAAATAACAAGGGGATTACTCGCTGATATTTCCCTGCCGCCCTCCTCAGGCTTTTCTTCTTACAAGGACAACGTGGGTGACATGAAGAACGTGGGAGTGGAACTTAGCGTGCAGGCCAATGTGTTGCGTGGAAGAAACTACAACTTATCTCTTATGGCCAACATGGTGCGCAATAAGAACACCATCGTTAAGATATCCAATTCACTGAAAGCCTATAACGATAAAGTGGATGATGCGCAAAGCAACAACGAAAACAAGGGCGCTCCATTACTCAGGTACCAGGAAGGACAATCGCTTGATGCGATCTACGCAGTGCCTTCCCTGGGTATTGATCCCGAACACGGTATGGAAATCTACGTTAAAAGAGATGGTACGCTTACCTATGAATGGAGTTCCAGGGATATTGTACCGGTTGGAAACAGCGCGCCCAAAGGGGAAGGCTTCTTCGGTGTAAACGGCGGATACAAACAATTTACGGTAAACCTGAACTTCTACACAAGGTTTGGCGGTGACTTGTACAACCAGACGCTGGTAGACAGGGTTGAAAACGCCGACCCACGCTGGAACGTAGATGCAAGGGTGTTCGAAGACAAATGGAAGCAGCGGGGCGATCATACCTTCTTTAAAAACATCGCAGACCTGGGAAATACCGAAGTGTCGTCAAGGTTCGTTCAAAGAGACAATGTGCTTGAAATGCAATCCATGTATGTTTCTTACGATGTGGCCAGAGAGAAACTCGCGCGTACCCCGGTAAAATCTTTCAGGGCCGCGTTCACGATGAACGATGTTTGGAGATGGTCTTCCGTAAAACAGGAAAGAGGTATCGACTATCCTTATGCGAGAAGTTTTACGTTCTCCATCACCGCTGGATTTTAATTGTTCAACCTTCAATTCAATCTGATGAGATCGACTTTAATAAAATATACATGGCTCCTGATGTTGGCGTGCACACTGGGATCCTGCAAAAAATGGCTTGACCTTCAGCCGGAAACGGAAATATCAAGAGATGAACTTTTCAAAACGGAGGCCGGCTTTTTCGAAGCACTGAATGGCGCCTATACAAAATGTACGGAAGAGGGGCTGTATGGACTGGAGCTTACCATGGGATTTCCGGAAGTGCTCGCGCAAAATTACACTGTGGAGCAGGGCAACGACCCGAAAGGATACCTGCAAACCGCGCAGTATAATTATAAGGATGGGAATTTTATCAACCGGAAAGACAATGCATGGCGCACTTTCTACAATGCCATCGTAAACTCAAACCTGATTATTTCAGAAATAGACGCGAAGAAAAATGTCTTCAACCCCGGTAATTATGAACTGGTGAAAGGAGAAGCTTTCGCTTTGCGCGCGTTCCTTCATTTTGATGTTTTTCGTTTGTTCGGTTCCAACCTGGCTGCTAAAAAAGTGGGCATTCCTTATGTAACGGCATACTCCAACAAAGTTACGCCCACCGCTTCCGCGGATGAAGTGCTGAACAATATCGTGAAAGACCTGGAGCAGGCGAAAGTATTGCTCAAAGGTGTGGATTCCATTTTGTCGGCGACCTATAAAGTGGGTTATCCTGTAGCCGATGATTCCGCTACCGAAACATCTTCAAAATCACTGTTCCTGCAAAACAGAAGACACAGACTCAATTATTACGCGGTATGCGGGGAACTGGCACGTGTTTATCTGTACAAAAACGACAAACAAAACGCCTTGCTGAACGCGGAGGAAGTGATCACTTCCAAAAAGTTTCCCTGGGTGAAAACTGTGGATTTCATTTCCGTAAAGCCGGAAGAAAAGGATGTGATCCTTTACCCGGAACTTATCTTCATGTGGCCCGTACAAGAAAGAACTTCAGCGATCTTTAATTTCTTCCAGACCGGGCCCGGAGGTATTCAAATCAAGGAAACGACTTACAAGAGTATTTATGAGTCTGGTTCCGTTGGCGCTGAAGACAACCGTTATAAACACTGGTTCTCTATTTTCGACCAGAATTTCATGCGGATCATGAAGTACGCCCGCAACCCCAATGGAGATGAAGACGACCAGTTCGCCAACAGGTATCCGCAGGTGGTGCCCGCCATCAGGCTGAGCGAAATGTACTACATCGCTGCGGAAGCGTCTTTTGAATCCAATCCCGCGAAAGCACTCGATTACTTCAATACCGTGCGTATGAACAGGGGAATCGGTACAAAACTTAATACGGCTTCTTATACCACGTTCATGGATGAACTGGTAAAGGAGGCGCGCAAAGAGTTTTATGCGGAAGGACAATTGTTTTACCTCTACAAGCGCCTTAACAGGTCTATCGTAGGACAATTGGGCAACCAGATCGCGCCTTCTCCCGAAATATTCATTCTGCCCCTTCCTAACGATGAAATCGAATTCGGAGGACGGTAGTCTAACATCATTTAAATCAGGGAACATGAAAAAAATATTGCTCATCATACTAATAGCCACGGTGGTGGCCGCCGGATGTCAGAAAGCAGAAGAACTCAAATATTCCGGAAAGGATAACATCATGCTCGATTTTCAGGGATCCAGCAGAGACAGCATCATTCATACTTTCGCGTATACACCGGGTAAAGGAATTGATACCGTGTATATACCGGTAAGAATATCCGGATCAAGAACAGATTCTTCCGGAGCAGACAGGAAGTTTATCCTGCGTGCCGAAAAAGATTCTTCTACCGCAAAAGAGGACCTTCACTTCAAACCGCTTGAACCCTATTACACCATAAAGAAAGGAACGGGATTCACGCAGGTGCCCATCATCATCTACAGTAAAGATCCGGAGCTTGCTAATAAGTCTGTGACCCTGCATTTCAGACTTTACGGCAACGAAGACTTTGATGTGAAACTGACCAAACTGGTGTACGGGAAGCTCGTTCTTTCCAACAAGCTCGAACGTCCGAATTGGTGGGGGATGTGGTTCGGGGCCTATTACTCCAGGATCAAACATGAATTTTTCCTCATTGTAACGGGCCTTACTGAACTTTCCACCGATGGCCTGGACGCGCCTAAAAACCTGTATTTCGCCAGCCTTGTTCGTGATTTTATGGCGGATCCTTTTAAATGGGTGAATAAAAATCCCGCAAAAGGATACGTGATCGAAAAAGATGGTGCAACTGAGAATTATGTATTCTACAGCAGTGCCAACCCGGAGAAAAAGATACCGTACAGGAAGAACCTGCAAACTGGTCTGTATTATTTTATTGATGAAGAAGGCAACGAAGTGAAGTAACCCAAACAACTGATTTGTATGAAAAAAATATGCGCTCTTGTATATGCATCACTGGTGTGTCTGTTGTTTATAGTATTACCGGGGTGTTATAAAGACAAAGGAAATTACGATTACAATATGCCGGAGGAGCCGGTAATTACCGGACTGGATTCCGTTTACAATGTGTTGGTCGGCGATAGTCTGATCATTGCGCCGAAGATTGAAATAAAATCGGCCTCCAGTCTTAGCTACGAATGGCGCATTGGAACACCCGATCCAAAACTGGAAGATGTGGTGGACTCGGGCAGTGCGATGCGCGTGATTTTCGGACTTCAGGCGGAAAGGTATTACGGAAAACTCACTGTTATCAACAACGATAACGGAATGAAATATTTCCGGTCCTTTATTGTTTCGGGTCAAACCGATTTCTTTAAGGGAACCACGGTGCTGAGTGTGGAAAATGGGGAAACTCATGTGTCATTCATTAAAATGGATGGCTCCGTACAAGCGCGTTTATATGGTGCCGTTAATCCGAATACACCGTTACCAACAGCGCCAACGCAACTGGTCGCGTTACCCGAAGCTTACAGGCCGGGTACGGTTAAAACCTACTGGGTGTTTGGTAAAAACGGGGTAAACACCGGTGTGCGGATAGATGCCAATACCTTCCGTTCGGATCGTGTGTTGAAAGAACATTTTTTTGACGCACCCGAAACGATAACGGCATCCAATATGTTCGCCTCCTCTTTTGGTGTATTGGTAGGTGTGGTGAACGATAAATTAATCGCTGGCGAATCCAGAACCTGGGACCAGGCGCCGATTTTCGGCATGTTTCCCTTACCCGCGCCCGGAGACTATACGCTTTCTTCAGAAATAATTTATACCGATGCGCTACTCGATGGTTACTATAGTTTCACCGGATTCGATAAAGTAAAAAAACAATTTGTACGGCTCGGTATTCCCGGCGACGCCACTTATTACGGCACAGCTTATGATGTATTGGGCACCGCATTCGATCCGAAAAACCTCGGCGCTGATATTTTTAAGATGCTGAAAATAAGGGGCGGTATCGGTTATGCCTACAGCAAAACAGAAACCGGAACATTCGAATACAAGTTCAACGCCCAGTTTAATCCCGGAAATTCAGGAACACAGCAGATCACTTTCAACGCCATGAGAAAAAGGGCGTTTATGCGTCCGGAATTGATCAAACCCAATACATTGTGGGCTGCCAATACATCTGAAATCATCTTTTTCTCTTCCGGCGATCGTATTTACAGGTACAATCCGGAAAACGAAGATTTCAGAGAGCTGGCTACTACTTTCAACGGAAAAGAAATCACCATGCTGAAAGTTTCCGGCGCTATCGGCGATACCCTGATCGTTGGCGTGGAAGGAAGCATTTATTACCTGAATGTAGGCGTTGGCGCGAATGGAGAACTGGTTAAAAAAACGGATGGTATTCCAGGAGCTCCTATCGATATTGCCACGCGCTGATTAAAAAGTAACGCATTAACCCTGCGCCCTTTTATTTACTTACCAGCAAAAAATTAAAATGAAGCAACGTTTTCTATTAGTAACAGCCATTCTGCCGGCTTTCGCCATAGCGCAGCAAACTAATTTCTCCATCAGCGGAAAGATCGGTAAGCTGAATCCGCCCGCCAAAGTTTACATCGATTATTCTAGTATGGAAGGTGGTGGCGGAACTGATTCGGCGGATGTTGTAAACGGCGTTTTCTCCATCAAAGGAAAGATTACCGGTTATGGCTATGCGCGAATGGGACTCGATCATGAGGGGAAAGGAAAACAGCATACCGTGTACATGGGCGATACGCATTACTTTTATTTCGGAGCAGGGGAAAACCTGAAGATCACTTCCAAAGATTCACTGCTCAACGCCAGTTATAAAGGTTCTAAAGTGTACGACGCCTACATGGCATATAACAAGTTTATCGGTGGCTCCATCATGGAACTGACCAAAGCCGTGAACGCCGCTTTCAATGCCGGTACCGAGGAGCAGAAAAAAGATTCCAACTTCCTCAAAATGGTGGACCAGCGTTTCCGCCAGAACCTGAGTAACCGGAACGAAAAACAAATCCTGTTCGCGCAGCAAAACCCCGGTTCCTATTTCAGTGTAGTGGCCCTATCCGAAGCTGCGGGCACCAAACTGGACGTGGCACGCATTGAACCCATCTTCAACGCGATTGACGAAAAATGGCGCAATACGGATGCCGGGAAGGAACTGGTGCAACGCATGGCCTCCGTTAGTTTAACGGCAGTAGGTTCAGCAGCTCCCGACTTCACACAGGCGAATGTGGAAGGTAAGCCTATTGCCCTGAAAGACTTTAAAGGCAAATACGTGCTGGTGGAATTCTGGGCAAGCTGGTGCGGTCCCTGCCGGGCCGAGAACCCCAACCTGGTGAAACAATACGCGCAGTACAAAGAGAAGGGCTTCGAAATATTGAGCGTTTCCCTCGACAGTGAAAAAGACAAATGGGTAGACGCGATCCAGAAAGATGGTCTTCCCTGGACGCATGTGTCCGATCTCAAAGGTTGGAACAATACCGTAGGTCGTTTATACGGCGTTCGTGCTGTACCTGCCAGTTTCCTCGTTGGTCCCGATGGCAAGATTGTAGGGAAGGACCTTCGTGGTGAAAGTCTGAACAAGAAGCTGGAAGAAGTAATGGGCGAATAAATAAGTTTTTTTGGTGCTGTTAAATCTTGTCCTGGTAAAGGTGGTTTCCTGTGGAGGCCACCTTTTTTACCGGTGCCACCGATACTGCCGGAACCCTGTCCTTCCCTGGTGCCACCTGTTAAAAAACGCTTACCCAGTTACGCCCCACCTGGGTTATTTATTCGATTGAAAAGGTACTCCTGCAGAAAGCTTCCCTTCCCAATTTCCGCAAGTGTTTTTTCCCCCTATCTTTGCCCCCGAAACAAAGAATTTGTGATGAACCAGTCTTTTGCCACTTTTGAGCATATTGTTAGAAAACGCCGTACCACCAAGCCGCCCATGATGAACGGGCAGAAAATCCCCGACGAGCAGGTGAAAGATCTCCTGAAACTGGCCAACTGGGCGCCAACCCACGGCAGAACCGAACCCTGGAGGTTTTATGTGTATACCGGGGAATCTATGACGAAATTCTGCCAGGACCATGCGGATATGTACAATGCCAATACCCCTGAAGATAAATTCGTGGCCGCCACTTACGAGAACCTGCGCAATATGGGTAACAAGGCTTCTCACCTTATCATCGCTATCATGAAACGCGGCAACCTGCCTAAAATTCCTGCGTGGGAAGAATTGGCAGCAACTTCGGCTGCAGTAGAGCATATACTGCTCGGAGCTACCGCGCTGGGCATCGCTTCCTACTGGGGATCGGGCGGAATGATTACGCACCAGGCCATGAAGGATCATTATCAGTTGGGAGAAGAAGATATGGTGCTGGGCGCGGTATACCTCGGCTACGCCGATGTGGAGATGCCCGCTGTAAGAAATACCTGGATCGAAGAGAAAGCAGTTTGGATGTAAGAGATACTATTTAATGAAACTTTTCGGCAACAAGTAATAAGGCCCGCTTTCCAACGAAAGCGGGCCTTCCCATTCTTAAAACATAGCCATCCTTAATCGAGCAAATCCGTTCAAACACGGTACCACCGGGTAACGTGAAAACTACACTACGTGTATCGGTGTAAAACCGTCCTCACTTGCGGTAGGAACATAGTCTTCCACCATCAGTTCTTCAATGGATTTTTTGTTCTTTCTTTTGTTTGCCTTTTCGATCCAGTGGTCGAAGATGGCGTAGATCACGGGTACCACGATCAGTGTCAGGAACAACGAACTGATCAGTCCGCCGATGATCACCCAGGCGAGTCCGTTCTTCCATTCGGCACCGGGACCCGAGGCGATGGCGATAGGCAACATCCCGAACACCATGGCGATGGTGGTCATGAGAATGGGGCGCAAACGCGCGTGGTTGGCCTGTATCAGCGCCTGTTTGGTATTTTCTCCCGCTTTTTTCCGCTGGTTGGCGAAGTCTACGATCATAATCGCGTTCTTACAAACCAGTCCGATCAGCATGATCACACCCAGGATGGTGAAGATGTTCAGCGAGTTGTTCGTTAAGCCCAGCGCCAGCAAGGCTCCGATGAAGGAAAGCGGCACCGAGAACAGTACCACAAACGGATACACGAAGCTGTCATACAGCGTCACCATCACGAGGTACACCAGCAGGATAGCGGCCAGCAAAGCGATACCGAGTGTGCCGAAACCTTCGCTCTGGTTCTCCATATCACCACTCCATACATAGTTCACACCAGTTGGTTTCCTGATCTTTTCAAAAGCCGCCTGCCATTCGGAGGCGATAGTGCCCGTGGG
>CAMLPA010000073.1 GCA_946481605.1 uncultured Flavihumibacter sp.
CCGGGTTCACCGCCAGTTACCTCATCCAGCAACAGATCATCCTGGAAGCGAAGCGACAAGCCATTCATTCCAACATCAGCATGAAAGAAATCGCGTATTTCCTGGGGTTCGAGGACCTCGCGCACTTCAGCAAGTTTTTCAAGAACAATTCAGGCATGAACTTTTCCAACTTCAAAAAAGGGCTTTCGCTTTCGATCTGAACAAAGGTTACAATTCATTCAGTTTACCGAGGTAGGCATCGGCCTGGAACAGCAGGGCTTCTTTTTTATCGGCGCTCATTTTGTCCCAGGTTTTGTAGACCATCCCCAATCGTGGGTTTTTATCCATGGTTGCGCGGTGCCGGTCGAAAAAATGCCAGTACAAACTGTTGAATGGACAACTGCCCTCTCCCGTTTTTACAGAAGGTTTGTAGTGGCACCCCTTGCAATAGTCACTCATCTTATTGATGTAAGCCGCGCTGGACACGTAAGGTTTGGTGCCCACGATACCACCATCGGCAAATTGGCTCATGCCGCGCGTATTCGTGATTTCGACCCACTCTATCGCATCAATGTAGATGCCGAGGTACCATTGGTCCACAGCATCCGGATGGATGCCCGACAGCAATAAGAAATTACCGGCGACCATTAAACGCTGAATATGGTGCGCATAAGCCGTATCCAGACTTTGAGTGATGACGCAGCGCAGGCAGTTCATTTTTGTGTTCCCGGTCCAGAACCATTCCGGGAGTTTTGTATTGTGGTTCAATTTGTTCAAGGCAGCGTAACCAGGCATCTTCCACCAGTAGATGCCGCGCATGAATTCGCGCCAGCCCAGTATCTGCCGCACGAAACCTTCTACAGAAGCGAGGTCCGCGTGTTTTTTCTTCCATTCAGTGATGGCCATATTCACCACTTCTGCCGGTGCAATCATCTTTGTATTCAACGCGAAAGATATCCTGGCATGGTAAAGAAACGCGTGCTCCGTTTGCATCGCATCCTGGTATTTGCCAAAGGAAGGCAGTAAGTGTTTCATAAAATATTTCACCACTTCCAACGACTGCTTCCTCGTCGTGGGCCAGGTAAACCGCGCCGCATCAGGGTTTCCGAAACTTTCAATGCCAGCCCGCTGAATTTCTTTCCAGATATCGGAATAATCATGGGAGAACAATTTGGGTTCCGGCAATTGGTGTTTCCCTTTGAAGGGTTCACGGTTTTCCTTATCGAAGTTCCAGGCCCCGCCTTCAGGTTCACCATCCATTGATAACAATATGCCGTGTTGTTGCCGCATACTCCGGTAGAACCGCTCCATCACTGGTGATTTACTTCCAAAAAAAACGCCCAGCGCTTCGCGGGTGGTGTAAAAATGTTCGGTATCTACGGCATTCACGGGAATGCTCAACTGCTTTTCCAATGTCTTCAGTTGTTCATGCAGGCGGTATTCATCGGGATACATGTATTCGAAGACATCCGCTTTTTCTTCATTCAGAAAATGAAGGATATTGGCCGTAAGTTCCTGTTTATTCCTTTTATCGTTGATCATCAGGTGAATCACATTGTGTCCGTTCTTCCGGAGATACGCCACAAAATTGTACATGGCAGCAAAGAAGCCGATGATTTTTTGTGCGTGGTGCAGCACATAACCCGTTTCCTGCTTCATTTCCATCACCAGGTAAACAACGGTGTCATCTTTTTCCCGAAACCAGGAATGCTTATAATTGAGTTGATCGCCAAGGATCAGGCGAAGGGTTTTATGTTCGGCCTTGTGCATACGATTTGTTTTTCCGGCAGGCATCGCTGCAATATTTCACTTCGTCCCAAACCCGCTCCCACTTCTTTCGCCAGGAAAATGGCCTTCCGCAAGCCATGCAGGTTTTTACCGGAAGATTATTTTTCTGAACGGTTTTTCCGCGCAGCTTCATGCCAAAAATGTTTAATAATACTAAAGCATCTTTAAACAAAAGGAAACTTAAACTGTTTGAAGAAATCGAAAAAAGAAAAGTATCGCATGAAAAATATGGTCATCATCGGGCACAGTTCAGGTATAGGTGCCGCATTGTCTGGATTGCTTTCGGCGGAAAAAACAACTTCGGTGTACGGAACGTATTGCGCGCACCAGCCCGCTTCAGTTCCTGAAAATGTATCTTCTCATCACCTGGATGTATTGAGTGCAAACCCCGACTATTCTTTTTTACCTGATACGATAGACGGACTGGCTTATTGTGTAGGCGCCATTAACCTGAAGCCACTGCTGCGTTGCAGTGAAGAGGACTTCCTGAACGATTACAGATTGCAGGTTTTGGGCGCTGTTACTTCTATACGTTCAGCCTTACCTGCATTGAAGAAAAGTGGTAACGCTTCTATTGTGTTGTTCAGTTCTGTCGCGGTGCAAACGGGTTTTCCTTTCCATAGTCTTGTGAGCGCTTCCAAAGGAGCGATTGAGGGCCTCACGCGTGCACTGGCAGCAGAGCTGGCACCTGGAATACGCGTGAATTGTATTGCGCCTTCTTTAACCGATACACCTTTGGCGGGAAGTTTACTGAATACGCCTGAAAAGACTGCGGCGCATGCACAACGGCATCCGTTGAAAAAAATAGGCGAGGCTTCGGATGTTGCCGCCGCGGCGGCTTACCTGCTTTCGGCCGAAAGTAAATGGGTTACCGGGCAAGTGTTAAAAGTGGACGGGGGGATGAGTGCGGTAAGGGTATGACAACCTAACTTTCTACCAAAAATTTTGTCCTGAATCCGGATAATGTTTCGCCCGTTTTCTGCACGAATATCCTGCTGAAATAAGCCGGATCTTCATAGCCCAGTTCGTACCCGATCTGTTTTGCGGTAAGTGTGGTATGCACCAGCAACCGTTTCGCTTCCAGGATAATCCTGTTTTTAATGATGTCGTTGGGTTGCGGAAGGTGGAGTCTTTTAAACTTATGCGTTATTGTTTTAGGGGCGATGAACAACAATTCCGCATAGTCCGCTACGTTATGTTTCTGTTTGTAATGCGCTTCCACGAGAAGGGTGAATTTCCTGAAAAAATCCAGGTCACTGTTTTGCTGTACCAGCTCTTTGTCGAGGTGCTGCTTTTTCCACAAACGAGCCGATCTGATGAACAACTGCTTGAGGTAAGTGCGAATCATTTCTTCCAGCGAAGCATCTTTCAGCGCGAACTCTTCTTCCATCTGGCTGAAAATATACCGGACGAAAGGCACTTCCTCTTTTTCCAGCGCCACCATGGGCATATTGTGAATGTTGTTGAACAATAAGCCGTTGCAGGCCACTTCTTCATCGTGAATCTGGATGCAATAGAAATCGCGGTTGTAAAAAATAAAATATCCCGGTTCCTTCGTGGTTTTTGTGAGTTCCAGATATTGGTCGGGACTTACAAAAAACAGGGAGGGCTTTTTTACGGTATACTCATTAAGGTCCACTTTCAACGAACAATTTTCAGGCAGGAACAGCACTTTGATATATTGCTTATACATTTCTCCGTTAATGCTTTCGCTGGTTTCTTCCCCTATTCTGAGAAGTCCCAAGGTTTTGAGGTTACTCCTGAATATTTTTTCGTTCGTCATGTTAAAACTGATTGGGTTAAAAGTACATGTTCCGCAGCATTCCGAAGAAAAGACAGATGAGCCTGGTAAAATTTCATCAGAAAAAAACGGGAAGAACAGCACAACTGTTCTTCCCGTTCAGGTTTATTGCTTTGCGAATTTTTCCAGTTCTGCATTAAACTTACCGGCTTCTTCTACAAACAGCGCGTGGCCGCTGTTTTCAAACTTAACGATGTAAGAGTTGCGGATACCTTTGTTCAATTCTTCCGCGAATACGAAGTCGCACAACTTATCCTGTGTGCCGTGGAAGATGGCTACCGGAATACTGATCTTTGACAATTCAGAGCGCAGGTCCAGGTCGCGGAGTGCGGTAATTGATTCGGTAATGGCGTAAGGTGATGCTTCGAGGTTGATGTTTTCCAACCATTTTTCCACGTTCTTTGAAATGGCGCCTTCTTTGGCGGGGAAACTTGCGCCGAAGCTGGCGATAAGATCCTGCCTGGCAGTCATGGTGGCTTTGATCAAACCTTCCGCACCATCATCGGAGATGCCATAGGGGAATCCGGGCCTTTGTTTCCAGGATGGGGCTGCGGCGGCAAACAACGCGAGTTTCTTCACATGCGCCGCATTGTATTTGGTAATGTAATGCAGTACCACGGCACCTCCCATGGAGAAGCCACCCAACGTTGCATTGCGGATATTGAGTTTTTCCAGTACCACCTTGATATCATCGGAGAAAACATCAAAATTATACTTCCCGTAGGGTTTGTCGGAAGATCCGAAGCCTCTGAGCGTGATACCTATTACCCGGAAGCCTTTCCTGGAAAGCGCCTGGTACTGGTATTCGTACATGGCATCGCTTAAAGGCCAGCCATGAATCAATACAATAGGTTCGCCTTCCCCGATATCCGTAACGTGTAGCTTCACGCCTTTTTCTACTTCAATAAATTCCGCCCTGCCGGCTGAAGCTGGTATTCTTTTCCCTTGCGCAAAAAGAGGCGTACTTAAAAAAAATGCGGCAATCAAGGTGAGGACTGCAAAAACGGATTTTGGGGTTTTGAAATCAGCTTTTTGGAAAGAGGTGCTTTGAAGGTTGTTTACTGTTGGTTTCATCTTTATCTGTTTTAAAAGTTTGTATTGTTTTTGACAAGACAAAGATGAGACAAGAAACCCCGCTGAAAAATGGAGGAAGGTGGACAGGAATGGTACATTTTTCCCTGAACATAATTTCTCTACTTAATCGGACTTGATTTATTTGAATAGTAGGCGTTGGATTGATTTTATAAAAAAACAGCCCGAAAGTTTAATGCTTCCGGGCTGTTTTAAATATGTACTGGTAAAACTTACTGCTTCACGATCTTCCCAACAAAACGTTGTTGCCCATCAAAAAGCGTTACCACATAAGTACCGGTGGGCAATGCGTGTACATCAACCATCTGGCCCTGTTTCCAGTTTTGCTGCAGCACTTTCTGGCCTTGTGCGTTGTGCAGCATTACCTGTCCCTGAACAATCGAAGTGGTAATTTTCAATTGTCCCGGTGTCGGATTCGGCGACAACTGTAGTGCCATTTCATACGCGCTGGTATTCAAACGAACAACAGAACTGTATTCAAAGCTGCCATCATTGTCGATTGTTTTGAGCCGGTAATATTGAATGCCTGCCGCGTCTTTATCCAGGTAAGTGTAAGTGGAAGCCGACCCGTTGGATGCAAAGCCTGCGATCCTTGTATAGAATGTGCTGTTGGCGCTGCGTTCCAGTTGTATTTCCTGCACATTGGTTTCCATGCTTGTGGACCAGGTGAGGAGGTTACCACTGGCCGTGGCCCTGCCTTCAAACTTCTCCAGAAGAATTGGTAAGGCGGAAGATGGATCGAACGCCGTAAAGCGCGCTGCATTAATGCCCGTGAAACTGTTGCTGACCTCGAACGAACCTGCCGTTGCCTGCGTGCTGCCCGTGCTGATGGTCCAGGTGCCGCCGGAAGCCTGGCTGTTGTAAGCCACCTGCATCGCGGCTTCGCTGTTGCCATTCAGTTCTCCTGAAAGGTACCTGATGGCGATGCTTCCTGTGAAGGCCAGCGGACTTGTAAGTGTGTACACACGGCTGATGCTGTTCAGCGAAGCACTGGTTGCCGGCGTGGTGGTATGTTCCAGCAGGTTATTCGAAATGGTAAGGTCAGTGCCCGGCACCAATGCAAGCCCATCGAAAGAAAAAGTGGTACCGGATAGCACCGTGATACCGCTGCTGCCCGTGCTTAATTGTGCGTAACCCATGTTGGCACACAAGCAGGCGAGTAAAAGTAATTTGCACTTCATATTACTGCTTTAAGGGTTAGTACAATTTGATCAACGACATGCCACTGCCCGATTGAATTGCAACACTGGATATCGCTCCGGTAGCCTGAACCTGCAGGTTCGAGGTTGTTGTTACAGTTATTAAAAAAGTAAACTCCCTATTATAGGGTAGATAAGTCGCACTGGCGCACGAGGTAGAAGCAAGAAAATTTGTTCCGTCATAAATCCCACAAACAAAAACACCAATATTAGCGCCAAGATTGAGTTTAATATTGGCCAGATAAGTTCCGGGTGCTACACTATTAAGTGTTCCCAAAGTAGTTTGGGTACCTGCAGTACCCGTATTACCTGTAATATTCAAGGAATAAGATTGCGAAAGCGATCCGCCACCTGCCGGCGTTTGCCAGGAACCATCTCCTCTTAAAAAAGTGGTGGTGGAAGCCGTTCCGGAAGCTGAAATTTTAGCTGTAGTTACCGCACCATTAGCGATCTGACTGGTTCCGATGGTACCCGTTATTTTAGATGCTGCAACAGTACTTTCTCCATTGAGCAGAATCACCCATGCCGGCGCAACACTGGTTCCTGCATTGTAATAAAACCCTGCTGTACCATCAGTCTGGTAAACGATCAGGCCCGGAGCCGGATCAGCTATAGCCAGGCGTTGGGCTGAGAGCATACGTGGAACAAGGAATCCCTTCGTGGTGCTTTCCACCTGCAACATAGCAGAGGCGTCGGGTGTTGCGGTACCAATTCCTGCCTGCGCAAAGGTTTTATTTTGTGTACAGCAAAGAGCAAGTAACATAAAACAGCCTGCGGAGAACCATTTCTTTTTCATGTTGAACAAAGTTTAAGTGTTAATTTGAAAAATATAAAAGAAGAGATTTATTTATTAATCAGAGAAAAGATAACACTGCTGCTTACAGAACCCGCTACTTCTTCATTTCAACAGTGCATGTATAACCTAAAGCGTCTACAACTTTCGCACCTTAACCACCGTGTTATCCGGCATCCTTAACAGATAGGTGCCAGCCGATAACCCCTGCACATCAATTTCATTGCGACTGCTTACCGTGAATGTACGCACACCTCTTCCCTGCGCATCAAAAAGTGTAGCTGGCTTATTCCACAGCAATTCGTTGTCGCATACCACCTGGAGTGTATTGTTTACCGGGTTGGGAAATACGTTTACACCAATTTTATCTTCGGCTCCAAACGTTACAGCAACCACTTTACTGTAGGTGATTCGCCCACCTTCGTTCATACGAAGCCGGTAGTAGTTACGGCCTTTCAGCGGCGCATGGTCGGTTACAATGTATTGGTTAATGAGTGTTCCTTCCGCCATCTGACCTTCCATTTCTTTCATCGCGGTAAAATTGCGTGCGTCGCCGCTCTTCTCGACGGTAAATGTGGTATTCGGCTCTTCCATATCTGTTTTCCATTGAATATCTACGGAAGTGGTTTGCTTTCTGGCTTCAAAATCGAGTAAACGCAGAGGCAAGGTGGAAGAAGGCGCCCAGGTCATGGCATCCAGCCCGATGTACGCAATATTGTTATTGGCGGTAATGGAGAACATGTCAATAGCCGTGTTGCTGTTGTTTGCTCCTCCTGCGGTTGAAAGGTCAACCAATGTATAGCCATTCCTGAAGCCTGTATTCTGGTTGATGGAAGCGGTCGGGATCGTGAAACTGTAAACCGAACTCCCGTTTTTGTACCCGGTAACCGTGCAACTGCCTGTAATTCCGGAGAGATCGCCATTACTTTTCGCCAGGTAGAGGTACATACTTTTGAGCGTGAACGCGGCGCTGTTATCGGTTGAAATGGTAAAGCCGGGATTGGTATAGGTATAAATTGTATTATCGATAAACTTATTATCGACCGCGGTTCCATTCCATCCTTTGTTGGTTTGGCTGAACACATCAAACTGCGATCTGGACACATCCTCTATCAAAAATTGCTGGCCGCTGCTGGTGAATGTTGTGGCATCGGGCGTAACGGTTTCAAATGTTTCGGTGGTGGGACTACCTGGCGTGGCCGCGGGTGCCCACCTGAGGGCATCAAGGCCCAGGTATTCCATATTCCCCGTACAGGTTACCGTAAAACGATCAATCACGGTATTGCTGTTGTTCGTTCCCCCCAGGGTACTCATGTCGGCGAATGTATAGCCATTATTTGTTCCAAAAGATTTATTCACATTGGCGGCACTGATACTTGCCGTGTAAACCAGCGCGCCATTCCTGTACCCTGAAATTGTACAAACGCCGGTAAGGCTTGTAAATGTAACGTCTGCTCTCGCCGGAAAAAGGTACATACTTTTGAGCACGAATCCTGCGTTTCCGTTGGTATACACCGCCAAACCCGGTCCTATGCCAGGCTTACCGGTATTGTCGATAAACCGCTTGTCTGCCGCAGTGCCGCTCCACCCATACGACGAGGTGGATGAGTAGATATCGAAGGCGTTTCTTGACACGGCGCCCACCCGAAAACTTTGTCCGTTATCCGTGAAATTCAGGGAAACATCTGCTTCATCTTCAAAAGTTTCTGTGCTAACCTGCGCATGCAGGAGTTGTGAAATACCAATAAAAGTGACTGCCAGTAAGTAAAGTTTTTTCATACCAGAGGTTAAGCGTTGTGAATACGGGTTAGAAAATATGCAGGTTAAAAGAAAAACAAAGAAAGAATTTAATACTGATGCCTGGCCGGATACGTCATGTTTTTTTGACAAATATCAATATCAATTTTTCCATCGTCTAAAATATAACGGCATCGTATAGGTGACAATAAATTATCTCTGCTGTTCTTTCAGCAGGAAAGAAAAGATAAATTGTATTATTGAGGTGCATTCTGCACTTCAGCGGAAAAAATTTATACACTATGCCTTACCGTTATCTAATCGTTACCACTTATACAACAACGCCAGGTGGAGCATTTTGCCACCTGGCGTTGTCCTTATTATTATACGATAACTATAATTAAAAACAACAGGCTTAACGCACCATAACCCGCTCACTTCCCGCGGCGCAACGCAACAGGTAAGTTCCTTTCGCTAACCCTCCAGTGCGTATTTCATGTACGCCCGTACCAAGTTTATCGCTCCATACCGCACGGCCATCTGCGTGGTAAAGCGTCACCTGGTCTGCTCCTTCAGTGAGAAGACTGAACCTAAGCACCCCATTGCTGACAGGATTCCCCATAATGCGTAACGCAGTTTGCGTTTTGCTGATGCTCACACTTCGGATTTCTGAGTAAGCATAACTGCCATCCATATCCGTTTGGCGAATCCGGTAGAAATTACGACCCGAAGCCGGAGTTTCGTGCAGGTACTGGTAACGACTGATATTATTACTGTAGCCCACGCCTGCCATTGTTGTGATCGCGGTCCAGTTGTCCTGGTCCATACTGTGTTCTACCCTGAAATCACGGTTATTCACTTCCTGGGCAGTACTCCAATTGAGCATAACCTGGCCAGACATCACCTGTGCAGTGAAAGACTGCCAGCGTATGGGAAGTATCTCCAATGCGTTTTGCTGACCGATAAAATTCGATGTAGTGCCGCTCAATGCGAAATTCGTCATGGTGCCATTGCTGCCTCCGGCCTGATCCACCACGGTGGTAAGTCCGGTATTGTCTCCATCTGTAACGCCCTGGTTAAACGTGTAGTAGGCCGCGAGCCCCGGCGTGGCCGGATCTATCTCATCATACATGGCAGCCTGTATTTCCGCCTGTGTGCGGGCAACGTTCCATATCCGAACTTCATCGATGCCGCCATCATAAGGCTGACCAAAACCATCCCTGTACCCCATCACGAAAGAGCCAACGGGCGTGGTGGGCAATACGTTGTTTGTATAAATGGATACGCCATTCGCATACACCGTAACACCCGTTGTACTGAACACCATGGCCAGGTGGCACCATTGGTCGGTAGGTACATAATAAGTGGTCCCATATAATGTTGAGCCAACAGAAACGATCAGTCTCAGTTGCGTATTGATGAAAAGCGCGTACCCATTAGAGTTAGCGGTACCATTTGTCATCAGCATGTGGTCTGTGCCCCTCCCTCCGTTGTGGTAAATCCAGGCTTCCATGGTTACATTGGTAGTGGCGGTAGTGGCTATGGGGGCGCCAAACCGGTCATTCGCCTGATCGAAATGTATGGCGTTCGCGGTAAACTGCACGGGACTGTTTACCCATGAAACCCCATTCAGCAGGGTAGCATCAGCGGCAGGCGTTGTAGTACCGGCATTGGCTGCCAGTGTTCCTGTTCCTTCATTAAAACGGTAACGTGCTACGAGCGCGGCTCCTCCATTGTTGAGGTCCTTTCCATACATTTTCGCTTTGATCTCCTGTTGGGTGCGGGCCACGTTCCAAAGGCGCAACTCCTCCAGTCTGCCATTGAAAAAGTCAGTGTTTGTTGCACTGCGGCGAACGCCTGCACTTACAGCATCTGGTGTCCAGGAAGAAGGAGCGGTAAAATTGAGGTCGTCCGTCAACTTACCGTCAATATACACCTGGAGGTTAGTGGCGGAGGTGCGCACAACAGCGACGTGCACCCACTTGTTCGAAGCGATTGCACCTGTAGCGGTGGCTACATCCAGCCCTGTGCCGGAGCCATCGGTCAGCTTAAGTGCCAGTCTGCCGGAATTGGCGGACCTGGCTACCACGCTGAATCCGGGATCGTTACTGCCCGCAACGGTTTCAGAATAGATACATCCGTTTCCCGTTCCTGTCCAGTACACCCAGCTTTCCAGGGTGAACTGGGTGAGCTGACTTACAGCTACATTCGCGGGCATAGACATATAATCGTCCGTACCATCAAGACTGATGGCGGTATTGGACTGCGCGCTAAGAAAAGTTGTTGAAAAGGCTAAGGCAAAAAGTGTAAGAATTGTCTTCATTCAACTATAATTTGGGGTTTTTGATTGCTTCGTGAACAACAACTAAGGCACTGTTGCTGGATGCCTATAGGTGTATCTGACACAGGTAATTTTTAATTTTTGCTTATAAAAAGATGGTGCTAATCTGATAGCGGAACCATCAGCCGGTTGATCTCCTCCAGTAACACCTCTTTGGAAACCGGCTTGGACAAACAGCCATTCATGCCGGCTTCCAGGCATTTTGTTTTTTCTGATGGGGAGTTGTCCGCCGTTAAGGCGAGTATCGGCACATTGCCGCCGGGTTGCTCCCGGATAAATGAGGTAACTTCAAACCCATTTTTAAGTGGCATCTGAATGTCTAAAACAATAAGATCGAAGGGTTGCGTCTGCCAGGCTTTTACCGCCTCTTCGCCATTTTTCGCCCAAATAATTTCGTAAGGTTCATGCTTCAGCACGGCAGTAAACACAAGACGATTCAAAGGATCATCCTCTGCAAATAGTATACGGTTTTTCATAAAT
>CAMLPA010000074.1 GCA_946481605.1 uncultured Flavihumibacter sp.
ATAGATGTGGAAGCGGCCAAAGGAGAAACCGGCATTTACAACGCGGTGTACAAACTTTCGCTCCTCATTACTTTGTTTGTGCAGGCTTTCCGTATGGGCGCCGAACCGTTTTTCTTTAAGCAGGCTGAAGGCGAGAACGCTCAGAAAACCTACGCGAGGGTCATGAAGTTTTTTGTGATCGCCGTTACAGGCATGTTCCTGTTCGTGGCCCTTTACCTGGAAGCATGGAAACACTTTATCCAGAACCCTGAGATGTGGGTTGGGCTGAAAGTGGTGCCCATCCTGCTTTTCGCGAACATCTTCCTGGGAATCTACTACAACTTGTCTATCTGGTACAAAATTTCCGGCAGAACGCGGGCCGGCGCCACCATTACCCTCGTGGGCGCAGGCATTACGCTGCTGGTGAACTATTTCTTTATTCCCTACTTCAGTTACATGGCCAGCGCCTGGGCCACATTCCTCTGTTACGGCACGATGATGGTGATTTCTTTTACCTGGGGTCAGAAAGTTTACCCGGTGCCTTATCCCTGGAAAAAACTGCTCGCCTACATGGTAATTGTGGCCCTGCTTTTCTTTGTGCACAAGGGACTCACGGCTGTTGTCTCCAACAAAGTATTTTATTATGCGCTCGCCACACTGCTGCTGGCGGCTTATGGGCTTTTCATCCTCCGGGTAGAAAAAAAGGAGTTCAAAAGATTCCCGGTAATCGGGAAATACCTTTAGTCGTTAAGAAAGGGATTGTGTTTTTTCTCATACCCGACTGTTGTGGGTTCTCCATGTCCGGGGTACACCACTGTTTCATCCGGCAACGTAAAAAGTTGCGTGCGGATGCTGTTCAGCAGCACATCCATACTTCCCCCCGGCAGATCGGTGCGCCCGATCCCTTCGTGGAAAAGCACATCTCCCCCTATTACAAAACCCTGTTCCGCATGGTAGAAAGAAACGCTTCCGGGGGAATGGCCCGGCGTGAACAATACCTGCAAGCGATCTTCCCCGAAAACAACATCGGTACCTTCCTGCAACCAGTTCATGGGACCATTATAGGGCTCAAAAGGCAGTTGCCACATTAATCCGGAGGCCGGAGCCATTTTATACACCTGCTCTTCGGCGGGGTGAAGCCAGGGTTGGAGTCCCCAGGTTTCGGCCACAAATTTATTTCCGAAGACATGATCGAGGTGGCCGTGGGTATTTAACAAAAGTTTTACTTCCATTCCCCGAACTTCAATCCATTGTTTCAAAACCTGTTTTTCTTCATCAAAATAACAGCCTGGATCAACAACTATACATTCATTTTTTTCGTTATGAAGTAGGTATGTATTCTCTCGGATAGGGCTGAACGTAAATACTTCGAGTGTAAGCATAATTTAAAAACGATGGATTCTGGATGATGAATTTTGAATGATGGCGGTTGAATGCAGAAAAGTTGGGAGAGAATTTTAGCCAGCGCGCTAAACGGGTGCATTTTTTGCTGTAAATACCGGGCCTGTTCAATCCAAAATTCAACATCCAAAATCCAAAATTCCCCAAAGGAATTAACCCGAAAGGTATAATTTTAGATTCTAATTCAATAGTATGCAATTTCTTAAGAATAAAATTGTCGGTAGCCTACAGCTTTGCTGTATGCTGCTGGCAACCCTTACATCCGTAGCGCAGGTAAGTTCTGTTGAATTTGGGAAGAACAGGGTGCAACACAGGAAATTCACCTGGCAATATTACCAGTCGCCAAATTTTAATACCTATTTCAGCGACAACGGACTCACGCTGGGCAAATACGTGGCGCAACTGGCTGAACAGGAACTCGGCCAACTGGAGAATTTTATTGAAGAGGGCCTGCAACGCAGGATCAACCTGGTAGTCTACAACAATTTCGATGACCTCCAGCAATCCAACATCGGCGCCAACATCGACTGGCAGAATACAGGTGGGATCACCAAATTGGTGAACAATAAAATGATCGTTTATTTTACCGGCGATCACAACAACCTTAAAAAACAAATCCGCGAGGGTATTGCACGTGTACTGCTGGAGAACCAACTTTTCGGTGAAGACCTCGGTGAATTCGCTGCCAACCAGGCCCTGCTCGATCTTCCCAAATGGCTCACCGACGGCTACGTAAAATTCGCGGCTGAAAACTGGAACGCCACACTTGACGATGAACTCCGTTCCGCCATGCTGAACGGCAGTTACCGCAACTTCTACCAGTTCGCGTTCGATAAACCCGAATTGGCAGGTCAGGCTTTCTGGTTCTATATCGCTGAAGTATATAAGATCGAGAACGTACCTTATTTCCTATACCTGGCAAGGGTATATAAAAACCTGAACACCGCCAGCCAGCGGATTTCCAAGAAAAAATTCAAAGGCCTGCTCGCCGAATTCATGACGTTCCAGCAGGAAAAATATTACAAAGACATTCGCTCCCGCCGCAATGTTCCCAAAGGAACCGTCTCCGTAGTGGAGCAGATAGGACCACGCAAAGATTTCTTCCGCTTCTCCCCTAACCCGGCTCCGCGCAGCCAGACCTACGCTTTGGTGGAATTTAAAAATGGACAGTACAGTGTTGTGCTGTACGATAATTTTATTTTCAGAAAAGTACTGCTGAAATACGGTGTGCGTTCCCGTGACAACGAGATCAACCCCAATTACCCGCAACTGGCCTGGGATCCGAAAGGAACACGGCTCGCTGTGCTGTACACGGAAGAGGGAAAGATCAAACTTTTCGTATATGACGCCCTGAAAAGGTACAAGCCTGTGAAGCAGGAGCTGGATATGTTCAACCAGGTTCAGGACATGAAGTACATGCTGAACTCGAACACGCTTCTGTTCAGTGCCGTACGCAACGGGCAGACCGATATCTACATTTACAAAATTGAAACACAACAGATCGAACAGGTCACCAACGATATTTACGATGACCTGGATGCCACGTTCGTAAGTTTCCCCAACAAAACCGGCATCATCTATTCTTCTAACAGGCCATCTCCGGATGCGCCCACCGGCGATAGTATTCTGCCCAACGGCAGGTACAATATCTACCTCGCCAGCAACTGGAACGAAAAAGAAAATTACCGCCAGCTCACCAAACTCACCAATATGCAGTTTGGAGATGCCCGGATGCCTACACCATACAATAGTTATCACTTCACCTTCGTGTCGGATGAGAACGGTATCGCCAACAGGTACGCGGGCTTCTTCTCCACCCGCAGGGCCGGTTTGGATACCCTGGTGATTATTGGAGAAGATATCCTCCGTAACCCGGAAAAATCAGAAGTGGATTCCACGCTGAAATTGTGGGGCAAGAATGATATCGACTCACTGGCATTCGTTTCCATTACCAACGATTCAGCTTATGTATTCCCCATCACCAACTATTCCAGTGGTCTGAAAGAAACTAAAATAGCAGGCGAAACCGGCGTAGTGAGTGAAGTAACACAACAGGATGATTTCAAATATTTGTACAAGCTGAAGGTGAATGAGACCGCGCTGAAAAGAAGGAACGTTTCCGCCAAACCTACGGAATGGATGAAGCGCAGGATGCAGGAGGAAAGGATCGCCAGCGGACAGGCCACCATTTTCAAACCAGCCGCGCCGGATACCACAAAGAAAAACATCTTCCAAACGGAATTCGGAAACGATACGGCCGCTACCAATCTGCCGGTATTCGATGATGTGCCGAAAAAACAATCCGCGCTCGCGAAATCAAGACTGTTCGATTACAAATTGAAATTCTTCAGCGACTATGTAGTGGCGGGATTCGACAACAATGTGCTGGTCAATAAATTTCAGCCCTACCAGGGCGGAGTAGGCCCGGTTCGTCTCGCCAACAACAACGTGATCAACGGGATCATCCGGATGGGTACTTCCGATCTTTTCGAAGACATCAAGTTCACAGGTGGATTCAGGGTCAGTCCAAGCCTGAATGACAACGAATACCTTTTCAACTTCCAGTACCTCAAAAAAAGAATCGACTGGGGAATAACATACTACCGTTTAACGGAACGCGGGCCTGCATTGTTCTCCGATGGCGCCAGCAACCCGATTCCGCTGCTCGCTAAGCTTTATTCCAATCTGTACCAGGCGAATTTTAAATATCCTTTCGACCGTATCCGTAGTTTACGTGCTAATGTGGGTATGCGCAGTGACCGGTACGCTTTTAAATCAGATATTTATATCCCTGCCACACGCAGGCTTGAAGATACGACTACCAACTTCCTGCTCACGCACATCGAATATGTGTACGATAATTCCATTAACCCCACCCTAAATATCTGGAACGGGCTTCGCTACAAAATATTCATGGATTGGAATACCAAAGTAAGCAATGTGGGACAGCAGGAAGGCCGGTTTCTCTTTAACGTGGGCTTCGATGCCAGAAATTATGTGCCCATTTACAGGAACCTGATATGGGCCGTGCGCGCAGCAGGCGATTTCTCCTGGGGAACACAAAAAATGATTTACTACCTGGGTGGTACAGATGGATGGCTTTTTCCAAAGTTCAACGATGCCAACAGACCCGATCCTGATAACAATTACGCCTACCAAAGCCTGGCACTTAACCTCCGTGGCTATAACCAAAACGCGGCCAATGGAAATAACGCTCTTACCATCAACAGCGAAATCCGATTACCGGTATTTACCACCTTATTCAACAAACCCATTAATAATGCTTTCCTGCGGAACTTCCAGATTGTTCAGTTCCTTGACCTGGGAGCGGCATGGAATGGCGCTTACGATAAATTGTCGCGCCCATATCAGGTATATAATGATGAGGGAAGTACTGGAAACCCTATTTCAGTGAAAATAAAGGCAGCCGGAATAGGCCCGTTTGTTGGTGGATATGGGTTTGGTGCAAGAAGTACCTTACTTGGCTACTTCCTTCGGGGAGATTTTGCCTGGGATATGAACGGATTTTTCAAAGGCAAACCTGTTTTCTATCTGTCCATGGGACTGGACTTCTAAATAACCATCCTGCACTTTACTGTAAACGCCCGGCTATATGTCGGGCGTTTTTATTGTATGGAGCCGTACCTTTCCTTTATGAAACGATTGCCCATTCACCTGAAAGCCTTACTATTGCTACCCGCACTCGCCCTGCTTTTCATAGAACTCAGCGCACAGCGGAAACTCCACTACAAGCCTGTTGGAAATTCTTTTGTAAAAGTTTCCGGAGAAAGAAAATTCAACCGCGCATTATACGGTACCAATACAGGCTTTCGCGCCGAAACCGGTGATCTGCCTGAATTCGCATTGTACATGCCGGGCATGGGTGGCAACCTTCGTTTTTTCATTCGCAACGGCGAACGCTCAAAACCACTTTCAAAGGCTGATGACATTCAAACCACATACGCACCAGGCACCATGGAATATGTGGTGAATGATGCTTTATTTGGTAAAGGACAATTGCATATAAAAGCCGTCGCACTTGCCAACCGGGAAGGTCTCATCCTGGAAATCAGTGGCAAAAGTATCCCTGCATCAGTTGAACTTTATTTTGTTTACGGGGGGGCCACAGGTAAAAAATTCTCCCGTGACGGCGATATCGGCGCTGATCCTGAATCATCTTTTTACCTCAAACCGGAATACTGCACTGGCAATGCTTTCTTATTACATCAAAAGGCATTCAGATTGCTTTACGGCTCAGCAGAAAAACTCAGCGTTGCTGAATATGAATCACGCTTTACCGATAAAAAAGCAAAAGCCCTGCATGGTGTATTTCCCACTGATCTGCTATTGGGCGATGCCACAAATTTCCAGGATACGCTGAACCCTGGTAAGGAAAAGAATGCGCCAGTTGTATACGGCAAAACCCCTGTAACCGAACAGCGGCAATACATTCTTCTTTACAATCCCGGAACAGAAAAGAATTTTGTTCCCACACCACAATTGCCTTCCCTTTTTGAAGAAGCATTACATGCAGCGTCAACACTTGCCAACCGTGTACAACTGGAAACACCGGATCCTTACCTGAATACGCTGGGCGGTGCACTCAGCATGGCGGCAGATGCTATCTGGGAAGATCCTACCTTCCTGCATGGTGCCGTGGCCTGGCGCATGCGGCTCAATGCCTGGCGCGGCGCTTATGCCGCTGACCCACTGGGTTGGCACGATAGGGCACAACGCCATTTTTCCAGTTATGCCCTGTCGCAATTAACCACACCATTAACAGGCCCCATCGTTGCCGATACTGCACTGAACCTGGCACGGCAACAGGAAAAAATCGGCAATAGTCTTTTCAGCAGCGGTTACATCTGCAGAAATCCAAATGGAGACATCCGCCCCCACCATTATGATATGAACCTCGTTTTCATCGACCAGTTGTTCACGCATTTCAACTGGACCGGCGACACCAGTTTCATGCGAAAGATGTGGCCGGTAATAGAAAAACACCTGGCCTGGGAAAAAAGAAATTTCGATGCTGACAATGATGGTCTGTACGACGCCTATTGCTGCATCTGGGCCAGCGATGCGCTCCAATACTCCGGTGGCGGTGTGGCGCACTCCTCCGCATACAATTACAGGGCTAATAAGCTGGCTGCGGTGGTTGCGCGGAAACTGGGTTACGCTTACAAAAAATATGAGTTGGAAGCCGAAAACATATTAAAAACCGTAAACAAACAGTTATGGATAACCGATAAAGAATGGTTCGCGGAATACATTGATGGCAGCGGCAACAAACTAGTTCACCCTGCCGCTGGACTCTGGACCGTTTACCACCTGATGGAATCCGGCCTGCCCGATATGGCGCAGGCGGCGAAGACGCTTCGGTATGTGGACACGCATATCCCACACTTACCGATGGAAGCAGAAGGCTTCAAACCCGGCGAACTGTTCCTGTTGTCTACAACAAACTGGCAACCCTATACCTGGTCCATCAACAATGTGGCGCTTGCGGAAATACTGCATACCGCTCTTGCTTACTGGCAGGGCCAGCGGAAGGAAAAAGCCTATCAGTTGTGGCGCAGCGCTTTGATAGAGAGTATGTATTTCGGTGCGTCTCCAGGTAGTTTCCAGCAACTATCTTACTACGATGCTTTCAGGGGAGAACTGTACCGCGATTTCGCGGATCCTGTGGGGATGGCCGCAAGGTCGTTGGTGGAAGGTTTATTCGGTATAAAACCAGAAGCGTTAAAAGATACACTTTTTATTGAACCGGGATTCCCTGCGGAATGGGACCATGCAAAAATCAAGTTACCCCTGATAGATATGGCTTACCGCAAAGAAGCCAACAAAGAAACCTACCGCATTAACCAGCGGCTGCAACAGCAACTTCATCTTAATTTAAAGCTACCGGCCCGCGGTTGGCGGATCAGTAAGTTGCTCGTGAACGGCAAACCATACAAGCAATACACTACAAGATCAACATCAACCTATCCGCAACTTTCCATCAAAGTACCGCGCGCTGCCTCGTATACCATCGAAATATACTGGGAAGAACCAATCGTTCCGCAGGAATACAAAGCGGAGGTTGAGGTAAACGGCAAACATTACACCTTAAACAGAAGGCACCTCTCTTTAGGACTGAATGCGCTCCGTGAAAAAACATATTCCCTTCCCGCTATCAGTACAGATAAAACTGTTTTTTACCTGGAAAACAAAGGCGTTTTTCACTGGAACGAACCGGTTTTTATCACGGTAAACCCTGTTGTGTCCTTATCATCTTCAGGTGAAAACTTCCACATCATCAACCACAGCAATAACGATAAAACAGTAACGGTTTGGGTGAACGGAAAAGAAAAAAGCAGGATAGAAGTAAAAGGAAAAAGTACTTCAGAACGTATGCTTTTTGTGGAAGATGAATTGGTGGCGGGCACGAATACTATTACGGTCAAAAACAGCGATGGCAATATACTTACTGAAGGGAAATACATCAACTGGAAAATACCGTTCAAAGGAGCGCAAAGGCATATTGCCCTCTCCCATCTTTTCAACAGCAAAGTAACGGACATCTTCTCCAACAAATACCTTTCACCTCGCCCGGTAACACCTACGCTGCAACTACCTACACAAGGCATAGGAAACTGGTGCTATCCGCTGGTACAGCCTGTTATCAACGATAGTGGTATCCGTGCAAAAGCGGGTGGCGCGTCCGTGTTTACACTTGCCTCCGGACTGTCTTTTTCCACCCCTTCGGATACGGGAAAAAACATTGTGTTCACTTCTATGTGGGACAATTATCCAGACAGCATTTCTTTTCCCCTATCCGGCAGCGCCGCACATGCTTACTTCCTGATGGCCGGCTCCACAAATCCCATGCAAAGCCAGTTGGTGAACGGGTACATCAGCATTCAATATACAGATGGAAGTACCGCAATACTGGAACTGAAAAACCCTGAAACCTGGTGGCCCATTGAACAGGACTACCTGCACAATGGTGGTGCGTTTATCCTCTCACAACCGGCACCGCCACGTGTAAGCCTGCAAACAGGACAGGAAATTACGCCCCACTACCAATACAGCGCTATCAAGGGATTTAGTACGCGTGCCATAGAAGGTGGGGCCGCAACCGTGCTCGACCTCCCGCTTGACCCCGGAAAAAAACTGTCCAAACTCACCGTGAGAACACTGGCCAATGATGTGGTGATCGGACTGATGGGCGTAACCTTTACAAAATAAAGAAGGGGTTCCCGAGTGGGTTCCCCTTCCTGCGACAAATCCAAATACAAACTTGACTTATGGTTGGATAAATAATCCGGCAATTACCAATACATCCGCTTTAGAAAGCGGTTCATCAAAAGCTTCGGTAGCGGCGCTCATAGAAATATTACCGCCCACACCCGCCAGTGTAGTGATGTTCACACCTGCCTGGGAAACATTGTTCTCTCCCGCGTACACTGCGTCGATGTTCGGGAAACCGCTATCGTTCGCTCCTGTGATCCAGGGTTTCTGGGCCGAAGCGGCAGGAACCACTGCTTTGCGCATCACCCTGATGTGCGCTGCGTGCCTTGCTTCCACGGAATGGATGTTCAGTGCCGCGGTAAGGTAAGCGCCGCCTTTCGTCAATTCTTTTGCGCGTCCTTTGTAAGCGCGTACGCCAGTATCTTCAAACGCCTGCGCCACGGTAAGGAAGGTGCCATAGTTCGCGAACACGTTTCCAAAAGTCTGGTTATTCGTAAACGAGAAAGTGGGTTTGGCCACAACGGCCGACGCACCACCTACCGAAGTAATTACCGTTTTCAAAAAATTCACGTGCGCCACTTCATCATTCTTGATCTTGGTGATGGCCTGTGTTGGCGCACCGGCGGGGATGGAGGTACTTGAGGTGGCCAGCGCCTGTGTATAAAATTCCGCTTCGAGATACTCTAACGTTAAAGCGTAGTTTAGAATTTCCAATACGGCGGCATTGTTGGAAGACTGTGCATAGGTTTTCTTGAAGAAAGAGCCCAGTGCCACCGGAACCGCAGCCAAAGCGACTTTACCGCTGAGTCCCATGAATTCACGGAGTGCGGAGCGGCGGGAGGCCATTTTATCCTGTACTTCAGGATCAACCTGTTCTTCGATTACACCGATAATATTTTGAAGGTTCATAACAATTAAGTTTAGTGTGGATGATTAAATCAGGCGAGGTTATTGGCGCTCACTTTTGTTTTCAGGTAGGCGTTGGCGATGGCCACCACTTCTTTTGGCGCCATGGCCATGTCCATGCCGTTGGCATCGGTGGAATCGGCGAAAGTGCCGTTGGTGATGAGGTCGCGAATATAAGCGGCATGGCGGGCTTCTACTGAAACGATCTTTCCGGCGAGCACAAGGAAATCACCATTGGTGAGAATATTTCCCGCGCCATTGTAGGCAGAAACGCCGAGATCCTCAAAAGCCTTTGCAGTAGCGAGGATACTGGCCCTGGAACTGAAGTTCACCGCAGAAAAATTTACTTCGAGGGAAGCGATGGCATTGGTACTGAGCGCGGCTTTAAAGAATTCGCGGTGTGCTATTTCGTGGTCGCGGATGTCTTTTAATAAAGCCTGTTCCCCTGCGTTGAAGATGGTGCCGAAACTGGCGCTGGCGGCCACTTGTGTGTAGAAAGCAGCTTCCAGTTGCTCCAGCGCATAGGCATAGTTGAGCACACCCGTATCGCCACTGCCTACATCAACGGCGCCATCCATATTGTTGTCGTCATCTTTGTCGCAGGAGGAGGCAAGCACAGCAATGCCTGCGGCTGCACCTGCATAACCGAGGAACCTTCTCCTGGAATGTTTGTTCGTTGCGTGTTGGTTCAGGGCAAAAGGGTCCTGATCCAAGAATTGCGTGTTGGACATACTTATTTTTTTTGAATGATGAAATACGGGGAACCGGTTACAACACCGGAGCAGGGTTTGCTTTGGATGATATACGGTGGGAGATTTGGTTTGGATTTAACATTTAAAGTTTTTTTCGGGTGCGGAAGGCGTGATTGCACGGAGGGCGGCGGAGTATTTTCCTCCGACCGGTGCCACCGAGGTGGTTTCCGGCTCCCTTCATCCGCTATTTTCTCCGTAACTAATAGGTGTAAAAACGGGTTGAAGACAATTTGCTGGAATCAGTATTTTTCGGGATTAGCCATCGTTGAAGACACGGTTTCGGCGAATGTATTTTTCTGAAGTAGTGTAAGCTGTTCGTGAAATGATTATAACTACTTGGGAGAATTTTTATTTCACGCTACGACAAAATAGGCTGTTAAATAGCTAATGGCTGTTGGTGTTTATAATGCTTATTTCGTTTGTTCCTTACTGTGATTTTTTCACTTTCCGAAAAGAAAAAAGCGCAGCCAATATAATTTCAACAAGAAATTAAATCAACCACCAGCGTTGCGTCTCCGCGTCGTTGCGAGAAATAAAAACCAAAAGTACCTCTACAATTAAACAACTACTACCCAATAATTAAGGCCTTGCGCCTTAGCGCCTTTGCGAGAAAATAAATATCTCGCAAAGGCGCTAAGGCGCAGAGACTCACGCGAGAAATAAAACTACCCTACCGCCTCTACCGCCCGCACAATCACCTCGCAAGCCGCCACAATCTCTTCTTCCGTAATACTCAGTGGCGGCCCGATCCGCAAACACTCCGGTGCAAAAAGAAACCAATCGGTTAGCACCCCATTCTCTATACAGTAATCGATCACTTTTTTATTGGTATCGAAGGA
>CAMLPA010000075.1 GCA_946481605.1 uncultured Flavihumibacter sp.
AGGTCTTTCACGAGCACCTGCGTGGCCGTTTCGAACAATGCAGGCCTTATAGAAAGGTCTCTTTCCTTCAGATTTTTATGCCGCCAGTTATTGGATACAATGTTCTTGTAATCGTGCACAACATTTCCAAAAGAATATCCATCCGTAAACTCATTCCAGGTAAGCATACCTGCCAGTACAATAAATCCGGGAATAATGAGTGGCTTAAATAACCAGGAGATCAGCCTGATAATCAAAGCAGAGATCAGGACGGACAATACCAGGTCTGCATTCCACTTCCCGATCATTACCGGCGGAATGTACCGGTTAATAACGGGGGCCAGGGGAATGATCGTAAGTACGGCAACGACATGAATAAAAATATCGCGGACGACCGGGTATTTTTCTTTGGGTTGATCCATTAACTCATTTACGGAAAAAATTGTACCAAAAAACGCAAACGGATTGTTATTCTTCCTCACCCGTATTGAACGCATCCTCACTGTTCACATAAAGTGATTCCCAGGCCTTCACGCTCTTTTCATCCAACAATTCTATAATGTCGAATATGGTGTCCGACTTACGTTTCCAGGAAGAACTTTCCGTGTCTCCATGGTAAGTAATAAACATACAATGATCCGTTTTCAGATTTACCTGAATCATACTCACTACCGCATCCTGTTTCTCCTGTATCAGGTAGTAACAGCCTTTTTCCAAAAGTTCAAAATTGTACATACACCGCTTATTTAGCTGTTTAGAAAATATTCTCCTAAGAATAAAATGGGTTAATAAGCTGCACTTCGAGCGAAAGTAAACCGCTGTGCCTGGTGGGTTGGTAAGGCCTCAAAATTAGCCAATTTTTTTATGCGGCAAAATACAGGTTTGGAAGATTTTAACGGAGCAGTTGTAAATTAAGCTGATGAAAACCATCGTAATTAATTTAAAATCAGCTAAATATTAAACTTTGCATCAGTTTAATTTTACATTGGAAGATTTTAACGGGGTGCTATTTATAGTGAAAACACTGATACATTTCCGTTAAAAAACCTATGCACGACTGCTAAAAATGTTAGTATCTTCGTTGCCATTTGCTGGAAGTATTGCATAATTTTTCCTGTAAATGCTTAATAATTACGAATTTGTAGCGCATTCAAAAAAAGGTGAACCAGTATATGGCAGAAAAAAACACATCGAATTACACGGAAGATTCCATTAAAAGTCTGGACTGGCGCGAACACATTCGTTTGCGACCTGGGATGTATATCGGAAAACTGGGAGATGGTTCCAGTCCTGACGATGGTATTTATGTACTCGTAAAAGAGGTGATTGATAACTGTATCGATGAACACATGATGGGATTTGGAAAGCAGGTGGAAATCACGATTGAAAATAAGACTGTTACCATACGCGATTATGGAAGAGGAATTCCGCTGGGAAAACTGGTGGATGTGGTGAGTAAAATCAATACCGGCGCGAAATACGATAGTAAAGCATTCCAGAAAAGTGTTGGACTGAACGGTGTGGGTACCAAAGCGGTAAATGCACTCAGCAATTACTTTATGGTACAGAGTTTCAGGGATGGCAAAACAAGGGTGGCGGAATTCGAGAAAGGGGTACTTATAAAAGAACATAAAGAGACTGCCACGAAAGAAGAAAATGGCACATTGGTCAGCTTTGTTCCTGACGATACGATTTTCAGGCATTTTCATTTTATTCATGAATACCTGGACAAACAAATATGGAACTATTGCTTTCTGAATGCGGGACTTGTCCTGAGTTTCAACGGTAAAAAATACGTGAGCCGGAACGGCCTGCTGGATTTGCTTACAAGGAACACCAACCCGGACGAACTGCGGTACCCGATCATTCACCTGAAAGGAGAGGACATCGAAGTGGCCATTACCCATAACAATGATTACGGGGAAGATATTTATTCCTTTGTGAACGGCCAGTTTACTACCCAGGGCGGTACACACCAACAGGCGTTCAGAGAATCGTTCGTGAAAACGGTGCGCGAGTTCTTTAAAAAAGATTACGAACCCTCGGATATCAGGGGAAGCATCTGTGCGGCAGTGGCGGTTCGGGTGCAGGAGCCGGTTTTTGAGTCACAGACCAAAACAAAACTGGGTTCACTGAATGTAGCTGAAGGCGGGCAAAGCATGAAGAACTTTATTGGAGAGTTCCTCGCCAAACACCTGGATGATTACCTGCACAAGAATCCCACCGTAGCGGAAGCGTTGAAAAAGAGGATCGAACAAAGCGAGCGCGAAAGAAAGGAACTTAGCGGTATACGCAAGCTGGCAAATGAAAGGGCCAAAAAAGCGAACCTCCACAATAAAAAATTACGGGATTGCAGGTACCACCTGAATGATGAAGCCCCCGCAAAAAATAAAGAAGAATTTGAACAAAAGAAACTGGAGAGTACCATCTTTATTACGGAAGGGGATTCCGCGAGCGGCTCCATTACAAAGGCAAGAAACGTAGAACTACAGGCCGTTTTCAGTTTGCGCGGAAAGCCATTGAACTGTTTCGGACTCACCAAGAAAGTAGTATATGAGAACGAGGAATTCAACCTTCTTCAACACGCCCTGAACATCGAAGCTGGCATAGACGAATTGCGGTACAATAATATTGTAATCGCTACCGATGCTGATGTGGATGGGATGCATATCCGGTTACTGCTGATGACCTTCTTCCTGCAATTTTTCCCGGATCTTGTTAAAAACGGACACGTTTACATCCTGGAAACGCCTTTGTTCAGGGTCAGGAACAAACAGGAAACCATCTATTGTTATGATGAAAGCGAGAAACAGGCTGCTGTAAAGAAACTCGGTGGCAAACCTGAGATCACGCGGTTCAAAGGTTTGGGTGAAATCTCTCCCGATGAGTTCGGAAGATTTATAGGTGAAGATATCCGTCTTCAACCAGTGATGGTTATGCCGGAGACGCATATCACACAACTCCTTGAATACTTTATGGGGAAAAATACCCCGCAACGGCAGGAGTTTATTATAGACAACCTGAAAGTAGAATTGGATATCGTGAACGAAAACCTGAATTAAGCGATTGAAATGATTCATATAGTTTTTAATGAGGCAGATGTAGCCATCCTGGAAAAAGCGATTGAGACCAATGAGGACCTCGAAGGGAAAGTGGTTCAAATAAAAGACGATTATGCAGTTGGGCCCTTACTGAATGGGTATCTTGGAGAAGGTCGCGCGCTGCGCAATGAATGGTGGAAAACATTACTGACCGGTACTGAATATGAGGGAAAAACGGAATCTGGGGAAGTCGATGACTTTAAAACCGTGGCCGAATTGTCCGGTACCATGAGCCGGGACGAAAACGAAAAGATCTGGATATGGATGGCCCAGAACCAGCATGATGTATGCGGGTACTACTGGTTGCTTCATTTTCTGAAACAATTCCAGGGACGGGTATTCGTATTGTACCTGAATAACCTTCCATTTATCAATGAAAAGGGAGGCATATTTTATCCTTCATGGATCAGTGAAATTCCCGTTTCGGAATTCAGGAAAGCGAAAAAACTCGCCCGGGTGATCACCCCAAGCGAATTGGAAGTTGATCCTGATGAATGGAAAAAACTTTCAGAAGAAAATGGGTTGGTGCGCATACTGGAAGGCGGCAAAAAAATCGTGACCAAAGAAGCGGATTTTTACGACAAAGACATTCTTTCGAACTGCACCTCTGATTGGCAAAAAGCGCAACGGGTGATCAACAATACCCTGAACAGGATGAAAATCAAAACCGGGGACGTTTTCCTCGGATGGCGGTTGAAAGAACTTGCCGGCAACGGAAAACTTGAGGTGAATGGGGATATGAACAGGCCCTGGAAGGAATTCGAGGTGAAACTTCCGGGAAGCGGCGGCGGTAATGTAAGTGAGCAGGAGGCGGGGGGATAAATTCAATTTTCACAATTGTAACCAGACGTTATAAACCAAGCCACAATCAGAATGAAACTGCTGGGCATCCACCACATCGCTATACTGACGGACGATTACGAAACAAGTAAAAAGTTTTACACGGAACTGCTTGGCTTTAAGGTGGTGGCAGAAACTTACAGGGAAACCAGAGATTCCTGGAAACTGGACCTGGCTTTGGATGACCGGTACATGATTGAACTTTTTTCTTTTCCGAATTTCCGGGAAAGAGCTTCATTCCCGGAAGCGAAGGGGTTGCGTCATCTGGCGTTTTCCGTGGAAGATGTGGCGGAAGCAAGGTCTTTTCTGCTGGCAAATGGCGTAGAAAAAGTGGAAGAAATTAGAGTGGATGAATTGACAGGTAAGAAGTTCCTGTTCTTTTATGACCCAAATGGTCAACCACTGGAATTATACGAAACCTGACACCAAGATGGAGAAAGAAGTGTATGCGCGTAAGGGCTGGCTGGACCGTTATTTAGGTTGGGTGAAAACGCGACCTGATGCTGTGGCTTTCCAAACCTATGATGCAGCTATTTCTTATGCGGCTTTCCATGAGCGGGTACTGCTTTATGCCAGGGAATTCATGAAGCTGGAAATGGAAAGTATTGCTGTGTTGGCAACCGGTTCGGTGGAGATGAACGCATGTATACTGGCATCCTTCTTATTGGAGAAAACAATTGTTCCAATACATCCTGAATGGCCGTTAACCAGGCAGGTATTTGCGTTGGATGAAAGCAGGGCAGGTGTGGTTGTTTCCCCTGATAATATGCCACTGGCTGAAGCACTGACAGCTCCAAATCGGAAAGTTGTTTTCCCGAAAGATTTTGAGGGCATAGGCGGTTCTGTTGATCTTCCGTCTTTTGATGCGGCTTCAAGTGAGAAGCCCGCATACATCCTCTTTACCTCAGGAAGTACCGGCAAGCCCAAAGGAGTTCCGGTGCCATTTCGGTGTTTGCATGCTTTTAAGGAATATTATCTGAATGACCCGCGGTATGGGTTTTCTTCGGCAGACAGGTTCCTTCAGGTGTATGACGCAACATTTGATGTGTTCTACTTCCCTTTCTTAATCGCGCTGGAAACAGGTGGAACATGTTGTCTCCTGCCGCCGAAAAAACAAATCAGGTCGTTGCTGATCCTGGAAGCTTTGCTTTTCTACAATACTACGGTGCTGAGCATGGTACCTACTGTGCTTCAGATAGTAAAGGGACTTATTAAGGGAATGTCTTTCCCGGCACTGAGGCTGAGTTTTTTTTCCGGAGATATTTTGTACCGGCACCTGGCCGAAACATGGGAAAATGCCTGCCACAACGCGGTCATTTATAACTGTTACGGTCCTACTGAAACAACAATCGTGTGTACCGCATTTTGTTGGAACGAAGAAAAAAACAGTACAACGCATCCGGTCGTTCCAATGGGGTTTCCTTTTCCTGGTACTACTGTTGCGGTGATCAATGATGGTACACTGTGCGAAACCGGTGAAACCGGAGAATTATTTTTAAAGGGCGCGCAGGTCTTTAATGGGTATCTGGGCAATGGCGAAAATTGTTTACAGGATGGCTGGTTTCCTTCGGGCGATCTGGTGCACCAGGATGAGCGGGGATGCCTGCACTTTCATGGAAGAAAAGATTTCCAGGTAAAGATTGGCGGCTACCGCATAGAGATGGAGGAGGTTGCCATTAAAGTAAGTCATGTATTGCAAAAAGAAGTGGTGGTAATCGCACACAGAGACCAGGAGGGCAACAACACATTAGTCGCTTTTGTAAAAGGCGCCGCTCCGGTAGATACTGCCTCGTTGAGTAGCCAACTGAAGGAATTACTCCCCGCTTACATGATCCCGGGAAAATACAGGAGCATTGAAGAATGGCCTTACAACAACAATGGAAAAATTGACCGCCAGCAACTAATCGCATTATTATGAACTTAAAATCAAAAGAGGAAATTTTAGCTGAAGTAAGTGGCGTGCTGAGAAAATTACTGGATCAGCCCGAACTTATTGTGACTTCCGAAACAAGCGCGGACCAGGTGGAAGGTTGGGATTCACTCACACACATGTCCATCATCAGCGAAGTGGAGGCTGTTTTTAATATTGAATTCAGGTTCAATGAAATTATGCAGATGGAAAAATTAGGAGACATGGTAGATATTATCGCTGAAAAAATTGCCGGGAATGCCGTTTAACTCCCTTTCATATTTACTTTTTCTGGCGGCTACAGCAGGGATATTTTCCCTGTTGAAGTCAGGTAGGACACAGCAACTGTGGCTTTTGTTTGCCGGGTGTGTGTTTGTGGGGTATTTCAGTTGGATTTCACTGGTGGCAATACTCGTGATCACTTCAGGCAACTTTATGTTGATGCGACGGTATGCAAGCGCAGGGGAGGTGGGTTCAAAAAAAACGCTCTTTACTATAGCCCTGACATTAAACATGTTGCTGTTGCTGGGTTATAAATATATGCAGGAGTATCTGGGGATGAATGAATGGCTGCTCCTGGGCATAGGCTTCTACACCCTGCAGCACGTGGGCAACTGGATAGCGATTCATTTCACCGGGTATGATTCCTCAAAGCAGCGAAACAGTTATTTTCTCTCGGTACTTTTTTTTCCGAAAATACCATCGGGTCCTTTGCTGTCGGCAAAAGAAGTGCAACTTTTTCAGTCGGAAGCAAAATACATTACCCGAAAAAAAGATGTGATTTATGCAGTAAACCGCATCACCCTTGGACTGGTAAAAAAGATGGTGATTGCAGACAGGCTCTTGCCCTTTGTGCAGGAAATATTTGATAAACATACTGCATTGTCTGTATTCGATATTTACATGGGATCAGTGTTGTTTACGATCCAGTTGTATGCGGATTTCTCAGGTTATATAGACATCGCGCTTGGTTCCGCAAGGTTATTCGGCATCGCTCTTCCCGAAAATTTCCAACTGCCGCTGCGGGCACAGTCCGTTACGGCTTTCTGGCGCAAATGGCACATAACATTGGTGGCCTGGCTGCGGAATTATATTTTCCAACCGGTTGCATTTGCATACAGGAAATCTCCTTACGGCCTGTATCTGGCAATTGGCGTCACTTTCCTCGTCAGTGCCTTATGGCATGGACTGACCATTACGTTCTTTATATGGGCCCTGTTTCATTTTGTGTACCTGGCTGTAGAAAAAAAAGCAGGAACTGCCAGCAAAGAAGGCAAAACTTTTTTCGGGAAACTGATCCGCGCTTTTGTAGTGTTGAACCTGGTTTCCGTAGCCCATTTTTTCTTCCGGGCGGGAAGCTGGAAAGGACTTACAATACTTTCAAAACAACTGGTTGAACTTCCGGTTTTGCTTCCCGAAGGAGCAGCATTGAAAACCTGGTTGATTAACGGGGGACGATATATAGAGGACACGATGAACATCAGGCTCGGAATGGTGCTCGCGGCAGGACTACTTTTTTTCGAACACCGCATCGATAAATATGCTAAGAGTGAAGAATTACATATTGCCTACTCCGTTTTGATGTTGTTTCTTCTGCTGTCCATTGGTATATTCGACGCTGGTGAAAGGTTCATTTATATGCAGTTCTGATATGAGTACTGGGAGAAAAATATTATTTATTCTGATTACGCTTGCAGCGCTGCTGATTGTGTTTCCCGTATTTATGCGGGAAGGGATTATTCATAACCGCAACTATAAGCCGGGGTATATTCTTTCCAGCCGGATTGATGCTGATATCGTTTACCTTGGAGCCTGCGAGCCGGAGTGGGGCATATTGCCTGATTCAGTAAAGAAATATTCGGGCCATACAAATTTTATTCTTGGCCAGTTTGGCGCTGACTACGCGGAAAATTTTCTGATGGTAAGATCATATCTGACACACCAAAAGAAACCAGAACTTGTTGTCATCTTCGCAACCCCGGAATCATTTGATGAGTCAATTGCCAATGGATTCAACAGCTACAGGTTTGCACACCTTGATTCTGATGATACTATCAGAAGCATTATCAGGGACTTTGACGCGCCTTATGAAAAATGGATGCACCTCCCTTTCATGCGCTATTCCTGGTACGCGAACCATACTTTCTTTAAAAGCATTTTAGGGTGGGGAGATAAGTTTAGAAAAAAGAATGCGTTGGATACCACAACAGGGGCCGGCATTTTCCCTATTCCTTTTGAGCCGGGTAAAGATGCGGTTATTGTACACGGTGCACCAGCAAAGGATTTTCAATGGAGTAATAGAAGAGCAAAATATTTTTCGCAATTGATCAGTTTTCTTCAGCAGCGAAATATTCCGGTACTGCTTTATGAATCACCACTTTGGGAAAAAGGAGAGATGCTCCGTCATAACCGGAACGAAATGGTTGCAAAAATTGATTCAATAGCGGCGGTTTATAAAGTTCCTTTCAAAAAATTCGAAAACAAAGCAATAAGTTCAGACAGTACCAATTTCTTTACCATCACCAACCTCAGCCACAAGGCGACAGGATGGTTCAGCAAAGAACTAGGCGTTTACATGCGAGACAGTTTGCATTATCTTTACCCCGACGAATTCAAATAACAAGTGTATGAGCAAGGAAAATTACGACGCACAGGAAAAGAATGAAAAAGAAACCGGCGTACAGAGCCAGTACAAAACCTGGTTCCTGGATTACGCTTCTTATGTGATTCTGGAAAGGGCCGTACCCGCTATTGAAGATGGCCTGAAGCCCGTTCAACGCAGGATACTCCACGCCATGAAGGAAATGGATGACGGGCGTTACAATAAAGTGGCCAACATCATCGGCCAAAGTATGCAGTACCATCCCCATGGCGACGCTTCCATAGGAGATGCACTGGTGAATATGGGACAAAAAGACCTGCTGATAGATACGCAGGGCAACTGGGGCGATGTGCGTACCGGAGATGACGCTGCCGCCGCAAGGTATATTGAGGCACGCCTGAGCAAATTCGCGCTGGATGTGGTTTTCAACAATAAAACCACGGAATGGCAACTCAGTTATGATGGCCGTAAGAACGAGCCCGTAACCTTACCCGTCAAGTTTCCGTTGCTACTCGCACAGGGCGCGGATGGTATTGCGGTTGGTTTGTCTACCAAAATTCTGCCCCACAATTTTTGTGAGATCATAGAAGCGGCCATTAAACACCTTCGGGGAAAGAAGTTTGAGTTGTACCCTGATTTTCTTACCGGTGGAATGATTGATGTAACCAACTACAACGACGGCAAACGCGGTGGAAAAGTAAGGGTACGCGCCAACATTGAAGAGCTGGACAAGAAAACCCTGATCATCCGCAATGTGCCCTACGGCGTAACCACCTCCTCACTCATTGATTCTATCCTGAAGGCCAACGATCAGGGTAAAATCAAAATCAAAAAAGTGACCGACAATACCGCCGCCGATGTGGAAATTATGGTTGACCTGGCGCCCGGAATTTCTCCAGATATCACGATCGACGCGCTTTATGCGTTTACCGATTGTGAAGTGAGCATTTCACCCAATGCCTGCGTGATTGTCGACAATAAACCCAGGTTCCTCGGCGCCCATGATCTGCTGGTGCACTCCGCGGATCAGACCCGGGACCTGCTGAAAAAAGAACTGGAAATCAAACTCGGTGAACTACAGGAGAAATGGCATTATACTTCATTGGAGAAAATATTCTTCGAAGAGAAAATCTATAAGGAACTCGAAAAGAAACATGAAACCTGGGATAAAGTAATCGAAGCCATCAACAAAGCTTTCGATCCTTTCAAAAAGAAACTGAAAAGAGACATCACCAGGGAAGATATCGTTAAACTCACGGAGAAACCCGTAAGAAGAATTTACCGCCTGGATATTGATGAATTGAATGAACAGATTAAAGGACTCGAAGCCGATATCAAACAGGTAGAATACGACCTGGAGCACATCACGGATTTCACCATTTCCTATTTTGAAAACCTGCTTAAAAAGTATGGAAAAGGACGTGAACGCAAAACAGAAATCAAATTATTTGAAGCGATCCAGGCCAAACAGGTAGCTATCGCCAATACGAAGTTGTATGTAAACCGTGCCGACGGATTTATCGGTTCCGGGTTGAAAAAAGATGAATTCGTAACCGATTGCTCTGACCTGGACGATATCATCGCCTTCACCAAATCAGGAAAAATGAAAGTGGTGAAAATGGCTGATAAGGTATTCATTGGTAAAGACATTATCCATATCGCCGTATTCCAGAAGAACGATGAACGCACCACCTATAATATGATTTATGCGGATGGAAAAAGCGGGATCAGCTATGGAAAACGGTTTAATGTTACCGGTGTTACACGCGAAAAAGAATATGACCTTACGAAAGGTGATCCCAAATCAAAAGTGCTTTACTTCTCCGTGAATCCGAATGGCGAGGCGGAAGTAGTGAAAGTGTTGTTAAGTCCGAACTGCAGCGCACGCATCAAAGAACTGGACTTTTATTTTGAAACGCTGGAAATTAAAGGCAGATCAGTATTGGGTAACCAGGTTACCAAATACCCCATCAAAAGCGTGAAGTTCAAAGAAGCCGGTAAATCCACACTCAGTGCGCGAAAATTATGGTTCGACGACCAGTTCGGCAGGCTGAATACGGAGGAGAAAGGCACGTATCTCGGGAGTTTCGATCCTGAAGATAAAATACTGGTTGTGTACAACGATGGCACTTACGAAATCACCGACCAGGAACTCACGCAACGTTTTGATGCAGACAAGGTAATGCTGATCCAGCAGTTCAACAATCTACGCATACTCACGGCTATCTACTACGATGCGGTAAAACTTCAGTTCAACATTAAAAGGTTCAAGATTGAAACAGGTACCCTGAAAACCAGGTTCCTGTTCATCAAGGAAGGAGAGGGCAACTATCTCGCTTCCATCACCACCGATGAACAACCGGTATTGCTGCTGAAAACAGGTAAAAAATCCGCTCCCGAAATCCAGAAAATCAAGATCGCGGATTTCGTTGAAGTGATGGGCTGGAAAGCCGTGGGCAACAAACTGGTAGACAAAAAAGCGGTAGATTTTGAATGGGAGAAAAAGGCCGGCAAGGACGATGGGCAACCGGAATTATTTGAATAATTTATGTAATTCGCCATCCCAAATCGGGATGTAGCGCAGCCCGGTAGCGCGCTTCGTTCGGGACGAAGAGGCCGCTGGTTCGAATCCAGTCATCCCGACAGCATTCAG
>CAMLPA010000076.1 GCA_946481605.1 uncultured Flavihumibacter sp.
AGATTGTGGTGGATAAATTCTACCAAACCAATGTACCTGGCATTTACGCCATCGGCGATTGTGTTCCCGGTCAGGCGCTTGCGCACGTTGCTTCCAAAGAAGCCATCATTTGCGTAGAGGCTCTTGGTTACAACGAGAAAAAATACCACCACAAACCAGAAGCCCTCGATTACGGCAATGTACCCGGTTGTACTTATTGCACACCTGAGATCGCCTCCGTTGGCTTCACCGAAAAAGCCGCTAAAGAAGCTGGCTACGAAATCAAAGTGGGCAAATTCCCATTGAGCGCTTCCGGAAAAGCTTCCGCAGCAGGACATACAGAAGGCTTCGTAAAAGTGATCTTCGATGCGAAATACGGCGAATGGCTCGGTACACACATGATCGGTTACAATGTAACTGAGATCATCGCGCAAACCGTGACCGCCCGCAAACTGGAGACTACTTACCAGGAAGTGCTGAACAGCATTCACCCCCACCCCACTATCTCTGAAAGCGTGAAAGACGCGATCGAAGTGGCTTACGGTGAGGCGATTCACCTGTAAGCTATAGATAGTTACAATACAGCCGTCTCTCTGGAGACGGCTTTTTTTATGCCCTCTGGAGCACCCAGGTTTATTCTTTCTATATTTTCGGTAAGCAATTGACAATATAACGATGCAACACAATATTGGCTAACGGTTCAGGTTTACTAACTTTAGCCGCCGAAGCAAAATGCGCGAATCAGACAAATATCATGACCTTGAACTGGCTGCAATGTTAAAAACCGGCGATGCGGCCGCATTCACGGTATTGTTTGAACGGTACAGTCCTGTTTTGTACGCACACCTTTTCAAGAGATTGAACGACCAGGAACTGGCAAGAGACATGGTTCAGGATATCTTTGCCAACCTATGGGTTAAAAAAACGGAACTCACCATCACTCATTCTGTTCAGGCCTATCTTTTTGTGTCTGCCAGAAATAAAGTATTCGACTACATGGCCCGGGCTGAAAACGTGGACAAGTATCTTCACTACCTGCAGTCCTTTCTGAATAATCCTGCCAATATACAAAGTAACAATCCGGAAACTCAACTGAGTATGCGGCTGCTTGAACAATTGGTTGAACGTGAGATTGCCCGACTGCCTCCACGCATGCGGCAGGTATTTGAAATGAGCAGAAAATCAAACATGAGTCACAGACAAATCGCTGAAATACTGAACCTGTCTGAAGAAACAGTTCGAGATCAGATAAAAAAGGCCCTCAAAGTGTTACGGCCACGGATCAAATATATTTTTTCTGTTCTTATCCCCCTTCCTGTTCTTTGAGCCGTCTTAATATACAGTGGGCTGCTTTCTGCCACTTTCTATTATGACAGACAAAGACATCGCCAGACAATTATTCGAAAAACACCAGCTTGGGCTACTTTCCCCGGAAGAGCAAATACTGTTTGAAAAATGGTATGCGCAATGGGAATCACCAGCCGATATGCCCGATGAAAAAACATTGCTTGAGGCGCGCGAAAAAATGCGTTCGGCTTTGATGGCCCGGAATATACCCGTGCTTCCCTCCACTACAGCGTCAGAAAACACGCCTTCCCGTAACATCCTGATGCGGCGCATTTACGCCTTGCAGAAATGGCAGGTTGCCGCGGTACTTGTTTTAATAGCCGGAGCCGCATTTTTTCTGTTTCAACGAAATAACAATGTGGATGCAACAGTTCCACAAGATCGAAAGCCTGTCGCGGCCCTTCCCAATGATGTATCACCCGGAAAAAGCGGTGCGCTGCTTTACCTTGAAGACGGCAGCACGCTGGAACTTGCGGGCACGAACGACACTGCCCTTAAAGTCGGCAACCACGCGCTTACACTGAATAACGATGTACTTACTAATAAGGGGAATAGTATTGACTCTGAAAAACCATACTTTCTTACCCTGGAAACCAGAAGGGGCAACTTCTTCAGGACCATCCTGTCTGATGGAACGGCCGTTTGGCTGAATGCAGCCTCCAGACTCCGCTATCCCGCAGCTTTCGCAACTGGCGACAGAATTGTTGAGCTGGACGGAGAAGCCTATTTTGAAGTAGCGCATGACGCGACACGTCCATTTCTTGTAAAAGCAAATGGCAGTACTGTTAAAGTGTTGGGCACTCATTTTAATGTGAAAGCTTATCAGAGCGACCGTAGCACCGTTACCACCTTGCTGGAAGGTGCTGTTGAAGTAAGGCTGGCCACCCATCACCTGAGGCTGCAACCAGGTGCACAAGCAATAGCAAATCTTTCGGACAATACACTACAACATACCATGGCGGTGAATACGGAAGCGGTGGTCGCCTGGAAAAACGGCCTTTTCAATTTCGAGGGAGCCGATATTACGGCTGTAATGCAACAGTTGGAACATTGGTATGATATCACCGTCATTTACCCGCAAGGAAAACCTCAGATCAGGTTCTTCGGAGAAATGGACAGAGGACTGACCCTGGGAAATGTGCTGCGTATCCTCGAAAAATCCAATCTCCATTTTGAATTGAAAGAAGAAAGAAAGCTGTACATATATCCATAGTGAAGTATTACCCAAAAACTGCTCCGAACTGGCATTCGGAGCAGATATAAGGTAAATGATTCCATAAAGCGTGTGTGACAACCCGCAAATTTTAGAACCAAAAACCAAAGCAATTTATGCAAAAAACTGCTATCCGCAGCTTCGCGGCAAGGGTGAACGCACCCCTGCTGTACTTCCCTGTTCTCCGGGGACGCGCGCTGCGCAACAAAACTATGCTGGTTATGAAACTTACTGCATTCTTACTTGTACTGGGCATGTCGCATACCTGGGCAAAAGGAACGGCGCAAACGGTCAATCTGACGGGCAAAAATATCTCGTTGGAAAAGGTGTTCTCCGTAGTAAAAGAACAAACCGGATATGTCGTTTTCGGCAACCGGTCGCTGCTCAGAAACGCAAAAAGAGTGAACGTGTCCGCAAAAAATGTATCCCTTCAGGCATTTCTGGATGAATTGTTCAAAGATCAACCGCTGGGATATGAGATCATCAGTAAAACCATTGTGCTTCACCCCAAAAAAGCAAGTGGCAATACAGGTATTGATGACCAGTCCAGTGATATGATTGACTGGCTACCCATTAAGGGCCAGGTATTGGACGAACAGGGAAATCCCCTAGCCGGCGCGAGCATTACTTTGAAAGGGAGCAACGTGGTGGCCACCTCCGACGAGAACGGTTTCTTCTCGCTGGAAGCAGCAAAAGGCGATGTATTGGAGATCAGTTTTGTAGGCTTTGAAAAAAGCACGTACAAGATTGGTAATAATACCGGCACTTTCCGCGTAACCCTCAAACTTCAAAACAATGAAGAAAAGGAAATTGTGATTTCCACGGGGTTCCAACGCATATCACGTGAGCGGGCCGCCGGAGCCTACGACGTTGTAGATGCCAAAACCATCTCGAAAAGACCGGTTTCAAATATCTCCGCCGCATTGATAGGATTGGTACCGGGTATGCAGGCCACAGAATCTTTAGACGGCTCAGGCAGATTTGTGATCAGAGGAACCGGCACACTAAACGGACAGGATCAGCCTTTAGTGGTGGTAGATGGACTGCCTATCGCAGGTTTTAATTTCGCCAACATCAACCCCAACGACGTTGAATCCATCACCGTGCTGAAAGATGCTACCGCAGCGTCTATATGGGGCGCAAGGTCGGGCAATGGCGTAATCGTGATCACCACAAAGAACGCCAGAAATTTCTCCAAACAAAAAGTGCAGGTGGAACTCAACGCCTTCACGAGAATTTCCTCATTTATTGACCTTGATCAGGTAATGAACCAGGCTGGCAGCGCCGATATGATCCGCTATGAAAAGCTTGGATTCGAAAGGCAATTGCATTTCCCTCCCATTTACAACGGCTCTTTCCAGGACATCGGCAAACCACTGACACTCGCAGGTGAATTTTACATCGCAAGGAGAGCAGGACTGATCGATGATGTTCAGTTAAATAAGAGTCTGGATAGTCTTGCGGGCATCAATAACCGTAAACAATTCAAAGACCAGTTGATGCAACGCGGAATCGTTAACCAGGTGAACCTGAGCCTGACTTCTTCCACAGAAAAAAGCAGGAGCTATACTTCGATCCTTCTGGAAAACAGAAAAGAAGGCTTTCAACGACGGGGGTACGAACGTGCGCTCCTGCACTACAACAACCAGTTCCAACTCGCCTCCTGGCTTAATTTCGGACTGAGCTCCAACATTCAGTACAGGAAGAATGATGCCAGCGGTGCTGAAGTAAGCGAACTGCAAGGCTTGTCGCCCTATGAAACACTGTTGAACCCTGACGGAAGCTACGCTGTAAACCTCAACAAATGGAACAGGGAACAACTGGGCCGGCTACCATTGCAGAATTTTCCTTACCAGGATTGGTCGTACAACCTGCTGCGGGAGGTAAATGGAAGAAGCATAGAAAGCGAGGAACTGAATGCGCGTATTCAGGCCAGCGCACAGGTAAAACTCACCAGTTGGCTGAACTGGGAAAACCGCTTCCAGTATGAAAGAAATACCACGGAACTTGATAATTACCAGAGTGAAGAAACCTTTCTCGTACGCGACCTCGTGAATACGATGACGGAATACAACAACGCCACACGTGTGGTTGGCAGGAAGCTTCTTCCCAACGGCGGGCTGCTCCGGTCAAGTAATTCCACAGTGCAGAGTTATGTGGCAAGAAGCCAGTTCAATTTCCAAAAAGAATTAGCCGGAAACCACAGTGTGACTGCACTGGCCGGAACTGAATTAAGCAGAACCCTCGTAACGGGCCAATCCGATCCCTGGCTTTATGGCTACTTCCCTGAGAAAAATCAATCTGCAATCCCCCCTTACGGTTATGGAGGTTCACTTGATGTTTTCAGGAACTTCCAGAACCAGACAGCCACCATTCCAGGTGCCTCACCTGTTCCTGAATGGGCGCTTGAAAAGTTCGTTTCCTTTTTTGGCAATGCCAGCTATACTTACCGGAACAAGTATACTTTCACGGCCAGTGCCCGCAGTGATGCATCCAACTTTATCACGGATGATCCATCGCTGCGCTGGTCGCCCATGTGGTCGGTTGGTGCGCTCTGGCATATTTCGAGAGAGCAGTTCTTCCAGGAGCTGACCTGGATGGACCGGCTTTCCTTACGCCTCACTCATGGAAGGAACGGCAATGCCGACAAGAGTACTTCAAATACACCAGTACTCAATATCGGTACAGCCCCAAGCGCCAATACCGGTACCATTATTGGTACCATCTCTGATTTCGGCAACCCTTTTTTACGTTGGGAAAAAACGGTGACCACCAACCTGGGACTAGATTTTTCCGCGCTGAAAAATCGACTTTCCGGAAAGATAGACCTGTACCAGAAGAACGGTAAAGACATCATGGGTCTGGTACAACTGCCGGGGGTAACCGGAGTAACCAGTCAGCGTTTCAACAACGCGGCCATCAGCAACCGGGGCATAGAACTTCAACTGAGCGCAACCTTTGGCAACACCAACGGACTTCAGTATAACCCGGTTATAACTTATGCATACAACCAAAATAAGGTGACAAGACTTAATTTCCCTAACCGCACTGTAGCCAACCTTATAACGGGCAGCGGACAGGTAGAGGGATATCCCATTGGCGCCACGTATGGATTTACCTACCTGGAAATGATAGATTCTGTTCCACATATCGCCGGACTGAAAGGAGCGCCGACCAGTTTCAACAGCACCACCGTTTATACAGCACCCGGTAATGAAGTCCTGAATTACCACGGCACCACCATTGCGCCGCATACACTAGGTTTCATCCAGAACATCAGTTATCACGGCTTTAACCTGATGGCAGTTGTAACAGGTAAATTCGGCGGCATCTACCGCAACCAGGTCTTCAATTACGAGCAAGGTGTTGGCGCGAATAAAACCAACATCAACGTTGAAGTTGCCGAAGTATTCAACGGCAATCCCAATATTCCCTCCTTTCCCCGTTACAGGGAGGCTGCCTTTTATTTGTGGGACCGCTATGCGCCCTATCTCAACGGACTGGTAGAAAGCAGTTCCTATCTGGAATTGAAAGAAATCAACCTTGAATACAGCTTCCGGCAGTTCGCAACGGATCGCCTGAAACTGTCCAACCTAAGAGCGTTTGCGCAAATTCGTGACCTGGGCCTTTTGTATGCGGCCAACAGCAGGGGGCTGCATCCCGAATGGCTCCCAGGCCGTAACCGACCGGTTACCAGCTACACCATTGGCTTAAATGTTAAGTTCTGATTTAAAGATTTCAAACACGAAATATGAAATACATACATATCCTCATACTGCTCTCTTTCATCCATACCGGTTGTACGCGCTACCTTGATGAAGAACCACTGCGGCAGGCCTCCGTGCAAACTGCCGACCAGCTCGAAGCAATCATAAACAACAACACGTTGTTCGTTAACAACAATGCCCACCACGTGCATTTGTGTTATAGTACCGACGATACGGAACTACTTCCCGCAGCTTACCAGGCATCACCCGCCATATTCAGTATAGAAAACCTGCTTCACTACACATTTGATGTGAACCAGATTCCCTCGGCAACTTCGGATTTGTTCTGGAACGGTGAATACCGGAAAATACTCCACGCGAACATCATAATGGAAAATCTTCCTAAAGTTACAGGCGGAGCCACGCAGAAAAGACAGTTGGAAGCAGATGCCAGGTTGGCCAGGGCATTCTCGCTGTGGATACTGGCAGATGCATATTGCCTGCCGTGGTCGGAAAGTAACGCAAATGAACCCGGACTTCCATTGAAACTGAGTTCAGATTACGGTGAATCCGTTAAAAGAGCAACCTTGCGTGAGACCTATAATTTCATTGAAAACGAATTGCTCGGGGTAATTGACCTGGCATGGGACGATGTAAACCCCAGTTTGCCCTGGCGTGCCTCCAAACGTGCGGCAGAAGGAATGTTGAGCCGGTTATACCTGCAAATGAATATGATGGATAAAAGCCTTGAGTTCTCCAATAAGGCACTGAGCACTATTGTAGCCACTCTCGTGGACCTGAACACATTAAAGGCGGGAAACCCGCAAACACTCCCGCCACTTCCGCTGGCAACACTCAATTACAGCGAACTCAACGATTGGGGCCCCGCGCAACACCTTTACTGGAAAGAATTCCTGTACACACGCCTGTACTATACCAGCAGCCAGTGGAACATGCCTTCCGAGGCGCTGATCGCCCTGTATGACCAGGATAACGACATGCGTTTCAAGTGGTTCATGGTTCCCAACAGCAACCGCCGGTTCCTGATCCTATCCCCCTCCATCTACAGGTACACCATATTCAACGACGGAAGGTACCTGCCCATTGGACCAACAGTAGCCGAAATGCTGCTCAACAAAGCTGAAGTTCATGCCCGTAAAGGCGAAGTACAACCCGCCCTCGATGCCGTGAACCAACTCCGTTTAAAACGCATGAAAACAGCGCTGCCGCTTACGGCCACCAACGGCGCGGAAGCACTGCGGAAGATTCTGGAGGAAAGAAGAAGGGAGCTGCCCTTCACCATGAGGTGGAGCGATATCCGCAGGTTCTCCGTGAATGAAGACCCAACGGATGATGTAACCGTATCACATGTGTTTTTTGAGATCAATGACAGAACGGTCAATACTTCCAGCACCAAAACTTATACCCTGCCCGTTGGCAGCAAACGATACGCCGTTCCCATCAATACACTCGAAATCATCAACAGCCGGGAAGAGCTTACACAGAATGCTTATTAACAGGCAAAGCCCATTATTTTAAGGTAAATGTTTAAAAATGAAATTATCCAAACGCATACCAGCAGTTAAAAAAACGATACTTCTACTGAGCAGAACATTAAGGTGTATATCACTCTGCCTTTTGCTTTCATCAGTCACCTATCAGGTAAAAGCGCAGCAACCCTTTCAATACAGTATTTCAGGTATGCTAAAGGGCCTTGGATCGGATACACTGGCAATCACACTTTTGGATGACCCTGCAAACGCCAGAAAAAAATCAGAAACAATTAAGCTTACTGCAAGAAAGGATAAATTTCTGTACAAGGGGAAAAGTACAACCCCCTTGATAGGGACTGCGCAAGTGCGGAAAGTGAAAGGAGGATCAGTGGAAGGATTCAACTTTTTTATTGAGAAAGGACAGATCAGGATTAATGGCTCCGTGGATATGCTGAAAGATGCCGTCGTAAGCGGCACACCATCCAACGTTGACTATTCCAAGGATAAATTGGTGACGGACGCACTTTACCAGAGGCGAGACAGTTTGTGGAAAACCTACAGGTTAATGAAAGAGAAAAATGATACCGGCAGGCGATTGTCGCAAATACAGGAGGAAGCGCTAAGCATCGGGGATTCCGTTTATTCGTTCTACTACCGGCAGGCGCAATACAAGCCATCCTCACTCGCCAGCGGCATGTATGTCTATCTGCTCACTGACCGCCTTCCTGTTAACGATCTGGAAAAATTATATACCAATCTTGACAGTGCCGTTAAAAAACTCGGGCTGATCAGAAGTCATCCCAGCCGGATAGAAGCCAAACGCAGAAACGTATTGGGTGCAAAGGCCGGCTTGTTTGAAAAAGAAGATTTGAACGGAAAAATCGTAAAATTGGAAGACTTCAGGGGGAAGTATGTGCTCCTGGATTTCTGGGCAAGTTGGTGCGGCCCGTGCCGGGCGGAATACCCCCACCTTAAAACGGCCTATTCCAGGTTCAAACCTATGGGACTCGAAATTATCGGGATTTCAGCCGACCAATCCGCTGCCGCCTGGAAAAAAGCAATCCGGGAAGACGGGCTTGAATGGATCCAGCTACTGGAAGAGGACCGCGACAAAAAAACAATTTTTGATCTTTACGGTGTTCGTCCAATCCCCGACAACTTCCTGATTGATCCGGATGGAAAGATTATTGCCAGGGGATTACGTGGCGCAAATCTTGAGAAAAAACTGGAAGAAATTCTTCGGAAGTAACTGATTATCATTAAAACCAAATGGGCTGACTTTGAAGGTCAGCCCATCTAGTTTTAATGCTGCAGCGGTAATAGCTACCATCCCGGTGCAACAGCCATAGCAGATACCGCGGTTCCGAAACTGCTCATCATAGTCGCTTTACCTGTAGTAAGGTTTATGGAATAGATGCCTGTAGCAGCGCCACTGGTCAATACCGCGTAAGCCATCCCGGTTCTTCCACCAATATCAAATCCGTTGCTCCCGCTGAACATCCCGCCAAGCGTACCAATTTCAACCAAAGTTCCATTATTAGGAGGATCTTGTTTATATAATTTTCCAGCGACTCCATCTATTACGAAAAGCGTTGTGGTAGTTGCACCAGCAAAATTATTCGTGTAAGCTGCTGCAGTAACGGCTGGCGTGCCGGGGTTGAGCATGCCATCCACCATTGCTACGGTACCATCATTGGGGTTCAGACGTAGGTTTTGTCCCATATTACTGACCAGCCTGATGCGGTCAACCGTAGGGTTGAAGTCGAACCCAAATTCGGTACCCATCAAAGCAGTGGAAAACACATTACCTACCTGCGTAAAAGCTGCGTTGGAAGTATTTACGGTATATATTCTGCCGGTGGAACCAAGCGCATACAGTTGACTGTTAGCAGGACGAAAATCCAGTCCGACAATTTTGTCTCCGGTTGCAATGCCGGTCGCTGGTTTAGACACCATATCAGAAGGCATGGCTGGGTTGAAGATGATCAGCCCGTTTGATGCATCAGTAGCATAAGCCACAGGTGCACTCTGTATGGCCAGTCCTATTACAGCCTGTGCGATTTTTGAAACCATGGTGGCCTTTCCTGTATTCACATCAATGAAATAAAGGCCGGTACCACTGTTGGTGGTGAGTGCCGCGATACTTACTTTATTATCCGGGCTGATATCGAATGCCGCCACCCCGGAAAAATTCACTTTTAAGGCGCCCACTTCTTCGAGTTTGCCATCGTTGGGCGGATTCTGTTTGTATAATTTCTGTGTCGTCGCGTCAATATCGAACAATACCGTGGAAGTAGCACCAGCCTTACTGTTCGTGTAGGCTGCACCTGTAATCGCCGCATTCATGACACCATTGATATTGCCATCCGTAGCCACCACAGCTCCTGTTTCAGGGTTCATTCTAAGGTTCTGACCTTTATCTGTAATCACGCGCAAACGATCAACCGTAGGGTTAAAATCGATGGAAACTTTTGTACTGTTTAAAGCAGGTGTAAACGGTTCAGCCCCTATCTGCTTTGCCATCCCGTTATCAGGATTGATCACGAAGAGTTTGCTCATATTGCTGATCCCGTAAAGCTGACCAGTAGCCGGTCTGAAGTCGATGCTTACAATATTCTCTCCGGAAGCGGTGCCGGAAATGGGTGTTGTGGCAAGTGGCATCGATGGATTTTCTCCGTTATATTTGATCAGCGCATTAGAAGTGGTGAGTAAATAAAATTCAACCGCTTCTATTGACCGCCCCATATCGTCTTTCTTGTCTTTTTTACAGGATGAAAAGCTGATAAGCAATCCGGTTAAAGCCAGGATGCCTGCTTTTGAAAGTGTTAAGCTTGGTTTCATATCATTAATTTTCGCTATGAACGAAAAAAAAGATACCCTGGATTTGGTTCTGAAGAACAAATTACTGGAAGGACACAACAAGGAAATTTGTGATGAAGTACTTGACTACATCGGTGATGATAAAAAGAAGGTAGATGCACTGGTGAAAATAGTTGGAAGCGAGGATAAGCAACTATCACAAAGGGCCGCATGGGTGTTGGGCTATGTTGGAGAAAGAAGTCATTACCACCTTACTCCCCACCTTAAACAATTACTTGTGCTAATGACGGAACCCAACCGGCATCCGGCCCTCCGGAGAAATATTACACGTGCACTTCAATATGTTCACCTGCCGGAAGACTTACACGGAACGGTAATGGATACTTGCTTTCGTTTCCTGGAAGATCCGAAAGAAGCCGCAGCCGTAAAAGCATTTTCCATATCAATCCTGGAAAACCTATGGCATGAATACCCTGAGATCGGAGATG
>CAMLPA010000077.1 GCA_946481605.1 uncultured Flavihumibacter sp.
TTGAAAGCCAGTAAAAGCCCGATTTCCTGCTCTGTAAGCCCATGCGATTCCCTGTAGAAAACGGGCATAGTGTTCAGTATCTGGAAAAAGATGATCGCATACACACTGCACAACAGGCTGAAAAGCAGGAACGGCCCATCTTTCCAGGGTGATTTTCCGGGATCAGTGGGTTGTTCTTCTTTTTTTACGGTTCTTTCTTTCGACTTAAGGGCGCGGAAATAAAAAAAGAAAACAACACCCGCCATACCCGCGGTGATAGCGTTCCCATAGAACAGCCAGTTGTAGGAAATGGAAGCCAGGAAGCCGCCAACAGCAGGGCCAATTGAAAAGCCGAGGTTAATGGCCATCCGGTTCAGGGAGAAGGCCCGGGTTATGTTCTCCGGTTTGGCGTAAGAAACCAGCGATACGGAGTTGGCCGGACGAAATGTTTCTGTAACCACACTCAGTACAAACACGCCAATGGCCAGTGTTTCCGGGGTTTGAAGTTGTGGAAGCAGGCAAAATACGGGCACTGAAAGGAAAAGACTGCTCACCTGCACAATGAAATTCCCGATCCTGTCGGTAAGCCATCCGCCCAGCAATGAACCCAGTACCGCACCTAATCCGAAACAACTGAGCACCGTTCCGGTTGCTTTCAAACTGAAATGCAGGTGCTGCGTCATGTAGATACCGAGAAACGGAATGACCATGGCGCCGCTCCGGTTGATGAGCATGATAAGCGCCAGCATCCAGGAAGGGCGGGAGAGCCCCCGGTAGGAATCAAGGTAGAGCTGAAAGAATTGTTTGAACACGAAACCGGTTTTAGATTCCAGGTTCCAAGTTTTAGGTTAGGTTTTCCTCATCTAAAACTTGAAACCTAAAACCTGTAACCCTATTTTTTCATTTGTTTGAACGCGTTGATGAGTCCGTTCGTTGATGCGTCGTGCCCCGAAACCGCTGCATCGTCCAGCAATTCGGGGAGTATCTTATTGGCGAGTTGTTTGCCAAGTTCCACACCCCACTGGTCGAAGCTGTAGATGTTCCAGATCACGCCCTGGACGAATATTTTGTGTTCATAATAGGCGATCAGTTGCCCAAGTGTGAACGGCGTGATCTTTTTGACCAGGAAAGAATTCGTTGGTCGGTTGCCTTCGAACACTTTAAAGGGGAGCAGCTTCGCGATGGCATCATCGGAAAGTCCGGCTTTCACGAGTTCTGCCTTTGCTTCTTCTGGCGTTTTCCCGTTCATCAGCGCTTCGGTTTGCGCGAAGAAATTCGACAGCAACTTCGGGTGATGGTCACTGATAGGATTATGACTGATGGCCGGAGCTATAAAATCGCATGGAATCAGCAGCGTTCCCTGGTGGATTAGTTGGTAGAATGCGTGTTGCCCGTTGGTGCCGGGTTCTCCCCAGATCACCGGGCCGGTGGCATAAGTCACGGCGTTACCGTTCCTGTCTACATATTTTCCGTTGCTTTCCATGTTCCCCTGCTGGAAATAAGCGGAGAAGCGGTGCATATATTGGTCATAGGGAAGAATGGCTTCTGTCTGGCTGCCGAAGAAGTTCGTATACCACAAACCCACCAGCGCCATAATCACAGGGATGTTCTTTTCGAATGGCGTTTCCCTGAAATGTTTATCGGTAGCCTCCGCGCCTTTCAACAGTTCCTCGAAATGTTCATAGCCGATGGTAAGGGCGATGGACAGGCCAATAGCGCTCCAAAGGGAGTAGCGTCCGCCTACCCAGTCCCAGAACTCGAACATATTCGCAGTATCGATACCGAAGGCGGCCACGGCTTTGCCGTTCGTACTCAGCGCCGCGAAATGCTTCGCGATGGCCGATTCATCTTTGGCGGCGGCGAGCAGCCATTCCCTCGCCGTATTGGCGTTGGTCATGGTTTCCTGGGTGGTGAACGTTTTGGAAGCCACCAGGAACAAGGTTTCTTCCGGTGTTACTTTTTTCAGTGTTTCCGCAATGTGCGTGCCATCCACGTTGGAGACGAAGTAACTTTCGATGCCGTCTACTTTATAGGGGTGCAATGCTTCTGTAACCATCAACGGACCAAGATCACTTCCACCGATGCCTATGTTTACAATGTATCTGATCTTTTTCCCGGAAAAGCCCTTCCATTCACCGGAATGAATTTTGGCGCAGAAAGCTTTCATTTGCGCCAGCACTTTTTGCACGGCAGGCATCACATCTTCACCTTCCACCATGACCGGCTTACCCGAAAAATTACGCAGCGCGGTGTGTAATACAGCCCTTCCTTCCGTAACGTTGATATTATCGCCTCCGAACATGGCAGCGATAGCCTCTTTCACCCCGGTTTCTTCTGCCAGTTGCAGCAGGAGGGAAAGCGTTTCGTTGTTGATGCGGTTTTTGGAATAATCGAACAGGATATCCCCATCAGTAAGGTGGTATTGCCCGAACCGGCCTTCATCTTCCTTAAAAAGATCACGGAGATGAGTATCCTTTATCGCCTTGAAATGAGCGCCCAAAGCGGCCCATGCCTTTGTTTGGGTGGGGTTGGTAGATGGTAGCATGTAATGTTTTGTTTGCTCAAATGTACGAACTGAGGGCAATAAATCCTTGCCGGAAAAAGATGTTCGTTCAGGTGATTACCGGATATATACCCATAAATGGGCATTGTTTGGTTGGAAGTAGCGGGGTATTTTCGTGGCCTTCAAAGCACGATATTACCATTAAACATACAGATGCCTAGATGCGGTTGGCGGTTTTCGGACCGCTTTCCTTTTTTTAGCGCAAGCGCTTACTGCTGTGCAGTAAGTGCCGCAAGGGTGACTGCTTCATTTTTCGGAGGACGCAAGGAGTTGTTGAGGTGCGGCTCGCTGAGAGGGATTTTTATTGCTCGCAAAGGCGCACTGCTTCGTTCCTCGCAGGCGCAACGTGGCTGTTGTATTGGGAATTGTTCTTTTTTTTCAACAGATTTTTTCTCCGGAGAAGTAAAGCTCCGGTAGGGTTTGATGGGACCCTTGTTTATCTTCCGAAGCGGGGGGACATCAGGTTTTCCAGTAAAGGTTCCATTAATCCGGGACGGAAAGCGAGAATCAGCAATATCGTAAATACCAGTCCATATATGGCGCCCCAAAGGTGCGCATCGTGGTTGATGTTGTCCTGTCCTCTTTTCGACATGTATGCGCTGATGCCGATGAACAGTACAGCGTATAGTACTGAAGGAATGGGAACGACACCAAATAGATGAATGAGTCTCCAAGGTGTAAAAATCGCGGTGCCGGTAATTACGGCTGAAACAGCTCCTGAGGCCCCAAGGCTTCTGTAGTAATAATTATCTTTATTTTTAAAATAAGTTGGTAAAAGACTAATAATAAGTGCTGAAAGATAAAGTATAATGTAAGCAATATTTCCCGACTGCGATTTTTTTGCCATGTCAAGCGTTTGGCTATAATAGCTTTCAAGACCACTCCCAAAAAAATACAACGAAAGCATATTAAAAATCAGGTGTGCCCAATCCGCATGTATAAATCCACACGTAATAAAGCGGTACCATTGCTTACGTTGCGTGATGGCGGGAGGGTAAAAGATCAGGTCATCGATCACTTTGGCATTGCTGAAAGCGGAGATGGAGATAATGGCCGTTAATATGATGATTACTATAGTGATAGTCATGAAAATATGTTGAGGAGTTCAAATATAGAAGATTTTGCCGCAATCAGATGTGGTGGTACTTTTCGTTGCGCTGAATGGTGCAGGCACGGTACACCTGCTCCGCCAGGATAAGCCTGACCAGTTGGTGCGGAAAAACCAGTTTGGAAAGGGACCATACATACTGCGCCCTTTGCTTCACAGCTTCGTCTACCCCAAATGCACCACCAATAAGGAACACCAGTTGGCGGGTACTTTCATTGGCACGTTGTGCGATAAATTTTGAAAATTCTACGGAATCAGGGCTTTTACCCCGCTCATCCAGCAATACCAGGTAATCATCTTTGGAGAGCAGCCCTAAGATTACCGTGCCTTCCATTTTCTTTACCGCATCCTCCGTTGTGGAAACTGTTTGTCTGGCAGGGGGAATGATGCGCCAACTTACGGGATAATAACGGGAGATGCGCTCCGTAAAATCACGGATGCCTTCTTTGACGTAAGATTCATCGGTTTTTCCGACCGACCAGAGCTGGATCTTCATCCCGCAAATGTCCTGAAACCCACGCAATAAACTGTTAATTGTTTCAAAACATATTTGGCCGTTTCAAAATATCTCCTAATTTTGATGTTGCAACATTGATTATTAATCTACAACTTAAAAAATTACAATTATGGCAACTACATGGAACATTGACTCCGCCCACAGCGAACTTCAGTTCAAAGTGAAACACCTTATGATCAGCACCGTAACCGGCACTTTCAATGAGTTCTCCGGAACCGTAACTGCTGAAAACGATGATTTTTCCGGTGCCTCCGTAAACTTTGAAGCACAGGTAAAAAGCATCGATACCCGCAGTGAAGACCGGGACAACCACCTCCGAAGTAGCGATTTCTTCGACGTGGAAAAATTCCCCGTACTCAGTTTCGCCTCTACTTCATTCACGAAAAAGGATGAGGAGGAATATGAACTCAAAGGCGACCTTACCATCAAAGGTGTTACGCTTCCCGTTACGTTCGAAGTGGAATACGGCGGTACGCAAAAAGACCCCTGGGGCAATGTGAAAGCAGGTTTCGAGCTGAAAGGAAAGATCAACAGAAAAGATTTCGGGTTAACCTGGAACACCGTTACAGAAGCGGGTGGTATGCTGGTGGGTGAAGACGTGAAACTGTTGGCCAGTATTCAGTTGGCAAAAGGAGCTTAGGTTTAAACGTTTGATTTTGAAGGAACCGGAAAATATTTTTCCGGTTTTTTTCTTGCTTAAATCCTCGAAAAATTTTGTTTTTATAAATTATATCCTATTTTTGCAATCCCAATTCAGGGAATGGCTCCGTAGCTCAATTGAATAGAGCATCTGACTACGGATCAGAAGGTTTCAGGTTTGAATCCTGACGGAGTCACAAAAGAGAAAAAGGTTACAAGTTATTGTAGCCTTTTTTTGTTAATACTTATGTATTATCGTTCCAATCACGCCCTTTCACCGCACTTTAGTTTCTCTTCTTTTATCCAACAAATGCATGGTTTCAACGAGTAACGTATTCAATACATTATGTTTAGTTCCTCAAAAAATATTACTTTCGACCATTATAATACCGAATCCCAGCAACCTTAACCTAGTAAGCCACCAATATGAAGGCGACTTATACTTTCTACCTCTTATTATTTTCAGTTTTTTTTCACACGAATACATTTGCAAACTGGACGCCTGTTTCTACGGGCATCAACGATAACCTTAATGATATTTACTTTTGGAGTGAAAATATAGGCGTTGCAGTTGGCAACAGGGGAATATATTTTACGATTTCAGGGACAGACAATGCTGGGGCCTGGAAAAGATTTAGTATACCAGCCTCTACATCTGATAAAGAATTGTATGATCGCTGCAGGTTTCTGCGCATGGAACCAGATACCGACCAAAGTTCCTTCAAAATGTTTATCTGCGCCTATGATACGGTTTACAAAAAAGCTGTCCTGTTTAGCTTTAAAGCGGATAATCAAGCACTTGAAGTGATTTTTACAGGGGAAACAGGTAGCCGGTTAAATGATATTTGCATTTCCACGGGTGGATTTGTTCTTGGTGTCGGCGAAAATGGGCTAATCATAAAATATGACAAACAGGTTAACGATCTAACCATTCTTCCAAAAATTACAGATAAACATCTTCATGCGGCAGCAGTGGATTATTACCGGGATTTTGTAAATATTGGAGGGGATGGTATTTTTCTGAAAGCCTATGTTGGAAAATCAGCATTAGAGTCTGTTGTTATAAAAGAAATTTCATATACTATTACCGACATCCAGACGAACCAAAATGGAAATGGATCGTTTGCTATAGGTCCGGATGGATATTATAAGATACCTATTGCTTTATTTGATGTTGCCATTGCCCAGGTTTCGAACTATAATTATGGACAACTTAATCCATCAAGAATTTCAGTAAATAAATACGGCAGATCAGCTTCACTTGTCGCCACTACACACGGAATTTTCAGACAAGAACAAGATGCGCTGGAATACCAGCCCTTATCTGGTAAGTATGCATTGAACAGTGTATGCCTCACAGAAGTAGAAGGGCTTGCATTTGCATGCGGAAAAAATGGACTGGTATTAAAAACAATCAATGGAGGTGGTGGCACTATTCCATATCTGAATGCCGTGGTGCAATCTTACTGTGTATCAGAGACGGTTCGTATCAGCAGAAACAGCAACAGTTCTGCCAACAGTTGCACTGTTCGCATTTTTGATCTTTCGGGTAAACAGGTTTATAGTTCTCTCAACAGTTGCGCGTTTGTGTTGTCCCTTGGAACCGGGCTCAGCAAGGGGCGGTATCGTCTTTTATATTCCCTGTCAAATGGTATTTTCTCTGATTCAATATATGCTGATATTGAAATCCCGGAGATTCCGTCAGTGAATCTGCCAGTTATAAGTAGTGATGAAATTTTTTGCAGGGAAGGCCGGGTTAATCTAAAGGTCTCCGATACGCAACCGGGATGGGATTATCTTTTATATGCTCATGGATCTGAGCAACCCTTGGGTGTCGTGGCCGGAAATGGAAATATTGTAAGTTTTGATAGTGATGTTATTAATACTACAGGTAAATATTACATCAGGGTGAAACACCAGAACAGCGCGTGTTTCCGGAACTTTACGGATACGATCAACATTCTTGTGGAGCATCCGGAGAGCAGGCTGGTTGCGCAGTATATTAATGGTTTCGTTGGAGAACGCGTTAACTTCAAGGCCATCAGTAATGATGCCAGCTATTTCAGTTGGAAATTTGATAACAGTGCTGCTGAACCTGAGCAAAGTGGAACGGATATTTCCACCGCATTCGCGCAGAAAGGTGAAAAACAGGTACAGCTTATAAGCACCAGCAAGCATGGATGTAGTGACACTGCCGTGCTGAAGGCAGTTACTGTTGTTGCTGAAGAAGGCCTTTCCGGCACCTGCTTTAATCATACCATTACGGGTGAAGATTTTGGGTATAATTCTTCACCGACCATTCCGTTGATGGCAGAAATGAAGTTGCAAAACGATGGTATCCTGGTGGGCGGAACTGCTTACAGGTATTATCTGAAGTCTGCTGTTGGAGATACACTTCCACAAACTGAAGAAGGCGGTGCTTTGCTTGTTAAGTACAGTAATAAAGGAACGTTGCGGTGGAGATGGTACAGCAAATACTCCGATTTTGATTGTCCCTCCTGTACTTTTACAGAGAAGCCCTGCATTTATGGGATTGAAACGGGCGAACAAGGGGATGTAATCATATCCGGAAGGGATTATTCTGGCAATTGGTTCTATTCCAACAGTGGAGATTCTGTTCAGATTGCCTCACCCCGAAGGTTGGAGCAGGGAAGGGATGAACTGAATGGATTTGTTGCAAGGTTTGATAATGCTGGAAAATTGTTGTGGCGGGGTACACTTATAGGAGCCTATCCCAAAGGTATTAAACAAGACAGGGCCGGAAACTTCTGGGTATTGTGCAGCAGCAGAAGTGAAGTATACTATTACAAAAACGGCACCCAAAAGATACGCTTACTTTCCGAAGGAAGGCAAACCAACGCGTTGCTTATTAAAATAAGCGCCATGGGGGATTATCTGCTATCTACACCCGTGAATAACACAGGTGTAGATATTGTTGACGGTGGAATCAGTGATCTGGTTATTGATAAGGAAAATAACGTATGGATCATTGGCGAATATAGAGATGCTGCTGAACTATTCAACGGGAATGGATTATTGGCTGCGAGAATTTCAAGGCCATCTGGTTTCGAGACTTTGGTACCGGCTTATCTCGCAAAATATGATGGTGGTGGTAATTATCTTATGCATATAAATATACTGAGAGCAACGGAGGGAGCCCGCTCCTTTGATATTAGTGCCAATAACCTCGCTGTGGATTCATTGAACAACATATATGTACTGGGGAACGCTGCTTTCTATAATGCCTCGTTTACAGATAGTGTTTATTTTATTCATTCCTCGGGCACGTCCCACGCAGAGAAGTTTAACGGGGGATTCTATTTATTGAAACTTTCGCCTGATGGAAAGAGACAATGGATCAGCACAAGCAGTAAACTGGATAATGGGCGAACTACTGCTTTAATGGCAACTGCTGAATACGTATATGTTGCCACATCCTCTTTAGTTCCGCCAGAGAATTCGCTAGGTGTAATTAACACGCCGGATGGTGCTTCAACAGGTTTCGCTATTGATAACGCTTCTATAATGATTTCAAAGTTCAGGTACAATGGCGAACTTGAACGCGTGGCCAGTTCCGGAGGGGTGGTAAAGGACTTCAGGCTTAAACCGGTCAGTATGTTGGTAAGGAATGAAAATTTTTATCTGGCAGGCGAAAAGGACGCGGTTTATACGGATAATTCTACCATGTTTTTTAATCAGTCGCTGAACTTCGACAAAATTGAAGGTGCTTTTTTTACAGCACTGAACAATAACTTTTGCTACAATCAAGAAGTACCGGTGGGAGATGCCGGTAAAAATAAGGCCATCTGCCGGAACACAAGTACTACTATCGGCTCAGCAGCAATTGCAGGAAATACTTATTACTGGACATCCATGCCTGGTGGCTTTTTCTCGTCAGAAGCCATGCCTACTGTAGCACCGCTGGTTTCAACTATTTATTACCTTTCTGTAACCAATAAGCAGGGATATATCTTCAGAGATTCAGTGCTGGTTGATGTTTCTGGACCCCAGGCTGATGCAGGGCTGGATATTACTATTTGCAAAGGTGATACTGCGGTACTGGGAAAAGATATTACTCGTGCAGAAATTAACTATTACTGGACCTCCTCCCAGTCTGGATTTCGTTCCGATCAACCAACACTTTCTGTTCATCCTGATGTAAGTACTTACTTTGTGCTTCATGCAGCGGATTTATCCGGTTGTTTCGATCAGGATACGGTTTGGGTTAATATAGACGTGGCGCAAGTTAATGCCGGTACTGATACAACAGTTTGCAGGGATGAAAAGCTGACTCTGGGAACAATGAATGGCACAACTGACGGATACAGGTACTCGTGGCGATCCGTTCCGGCAGGCTTTGCTTCGGATTTGCCCAATCCAATGGTAGCTGTCACCGGCAATATAACTTACCATGTTATTGCTACAAATAATAATCAATGTATCGCTATGGATTCAGTTGTTGTTGAACTTGCGCCTTCACCAGTAGTATATGCCGGTGCAGATACAACAATTTGTGCAGGAGACAGCGTTTTGCTTGGGAGTGGATTGACTTCAGAACAAGAATATTTTTGGACATCTTACAATGAAGGATGGCGTTCAAGTGATGTCAGGCCTTTAGTTGGTCCTGTGGTTTCCACTTCCTATTTGCTGAAAGCTGTATCAATTAAGGGATGCGTGGCATCCGATTCAGTAACCATAACTGTAACCAACCCTCCAGCCAGGCCCTCTCTTACGGTTGATGGAGATCTTTTACGATCTTCAGCTAATACAGGCAATCAATGGTTTCTTGATGATACTTTGATAAACAATGCAACAGAAAACACTTATAAGCCATTAATATCAGGAGTTTATGCTGTGCGGGTAATGTTGAATCGATGTGTTAGTCAAAAATCAGACACGATTCATTTTAATATTTACGATAATCAAACCGATGCTCCTTTTGCGACACAGGTAAATATGGGGCCGGTTCCGGCAACGGACATGCTTCTGATCCGCTATACGGGGAATGCAAATGAAGTACTTCAAGCCCAAATCACCTCATTTACCGGAGAAATGCTGATTAATAAAAAGTTTAAAAATGAACTTCATGTTAACATGCGAGCGTTCGGAGCAGGCATGTATATCGTAAATATTATTTCAACCGATGGCAGATCGCTAAGACGGAAAGTCATCAAGTTGTAGTATTGTTTAAACAATGGAGTTCAAAAGAAAAACAACCAGTAAAATCGGGAGCTGGTTTTGACCAAAAAGCACACTGGCGTGTTAGTTGATGTAGGAAACTTTTAAATAGTCTACCACAAGGCCAACATTTCTTCCCGCCCCGAATCCGGTCAGGTTACCGAAGAATGGCGTAAACGGCATCGTGTAGCAAGCTGTATCATTAACATAAAAAGTGTAGGACTTACCTCTTTTTTGGATTTTGTACACGTTGAAATCAGTAGGGGCAAGTGCTGTTTTTTGAAAGGAACCGTTTTTTACCGTGCAACTTTGCTGGGTTTTACCGCTGCATACTTCTACAGAAATGTAGCCATCTTTAGCAAATGTGAAGTAATAGCCATTGTTCGCTTCCCTGCCCCAGAAAAGCATATTGTAGTAGTATTTGTGTTCGGAATTACCACTTAAAATTTTTATACGGCTTTCTATCTGAAAATCTTTTCGGGTATCCATCTTTATTTCTTGTGCCTCTCCATAGGCATGACCGGAAGACTTCAGGTAATAGAATCCACCACTCATCGAAGTAGAGGCATTTTTATTGCTTCCAATGGTCCAGTTGTTTTTGTTGTCATCAAAGTCGTCGAAAAATATGATCTCTTGAGTACCACGCTTTGGTGCATTAAGTGTGTTTGAAGACGATGGGGCGTAGGAGTTTATTGTAACAGGAACAATGATGAGGGCGAATAACTTTTTCATATTCAGGTTTAAAGTGGATAAGTCATCAGTTGGGGCTTGCGCATTTTTATCAGTATTCAGGTGTTTCATTGTACCCTGCTTATAAGAACTTAAAATGATGTTCAGCAATAAAGCTAAATAATTGTCAAAATAACAATTGTTTTTAAAGAGAATCGGATTTGAAATGAATTTTACCTAAATTCAGCATGTAAACGCTAACGGTTACCATTAAAGCCTTTGAATATGAAAT